>NZ_AXCB01000011.1:0-115536 GCF_000475375.1 Marinobacter sp. EVN1 | reverse complement strand
CGTCATGAGAAATCCGGGCTAGCTGGAAGGCAATAAAAAGCGCCCCAAAATACACGGGGTAGCCAAGTACTACCCAACCTAAAACAAGAACATCATAAGTAAGGAGAGGCGATAGAATGAGCCAAATAAACACACTTGCAGCAATGCCGCTCGCAAGCTTATGGATGCGGGGATATTTATTTTTAGTATCCAGCAGCCGTTGAAAGAGGAGTACATGGAAGATGAAAGTGATTATTCCAGCGAGGAATCCTTGTTTGGGATTCAGGCCCGAAGCATCCACAAAATAAACTACGATATTTGTGAGCAAAGAAGAATAAGCCAAGGCGGAGAGGGATGCCGCTACGTAGATAAGATATACTGAATCTCGGACACTGAAATAAAGAAGGAGATTATAAATCGCCATGATTGCGATCATGGCCAGCAATGCAAATGCCAGAGCCGTGTGAAAGGTCAGTTCCTTCACAAGCTCAAGGTCATTCAGCAGATAGAAGAATGTATTGATGTGAAAAAGCGGCTCGACCCTGATGTGGATCGTGTGGTTCTGCGCTGATGGATTCAGATCCACGGTGTTCAGGGGTATTGCGATGAAGTGGTGCGGTAGTGGCCGGTCTTCAGGGTTGCTCCAGAAATGCACCGGTTCAGCGGTTGTAGCTTTTCCGTCAACAAATGCTGTTACTTTTTGAATATAGGGGTGCAGTAAAAGCCAGGGCTTTGTCGTGAGCTCAGTCTTGCTTATCTCAGCGCGTAACCAGATAAATTCTCTTTTATCATCGGCCCTGAAAGACGTTTCACTAAGAGGTGTCCATCCTTTTGCCGATGAATCGGGACGATCGGCTTTATCCCAGTCGCCCTGAAACACTTCGATTCGGGGTTCCAGATCAAGAAAGCCCCCCTGCCTATCGTCAGCCAGCAAAATGGAAGAAGCAATCAGACAGAAAAAAAGGGTAATAATTCGAGCTTTCCAGGCATCCCTTCCGATTCGATACATCCAGTTTACCTGCCTTGGCCAAACAACTGACTTATTCAATTTAAAACTTTTGACACAGTCACTTGGAACGATGTGCCGTTGAAAACTATACTCCTAAGCCTACTCAAAAGGGTGTTGTATGTATAGTTCAAGGCCAGGTTTTGTAAAGGAATTTCGCTCAGCTCTTCTGTTATTTGCAATGTCCCCATGTGTAACTTTTGCCGCAGGTCTGTCCAATAGTGATCAAAGTGCCAGCACTTCGGCAGTCAGCAATGCCGGCAGTGTCGCCAACCCGGAAAACGCTTCCACCATTTTTTTTAACCCCGCCGGAATGAGCCGGCTTTCCGGTACCAATCTGTCACTCGGAGCAATTCTGTTTGAGATCGATGCCGTGGGCGGGGACTCTGAAACATCGGCGACCCGAGCCAATGGCGATCCGGTTGTCGGCGATGGCGGTGGCGACCACGTTGATACCTTTGCGGTGCCCAATGCCTACCTTACCCATGAAGTGAACGACTGGCTGGATGTGGGGCTGGGGGTCTACGTCCCCTATGGCCTGGGATTTGATTATGGAGAGGCCTTCGCCGGGCGGTTCATTGGCGATGAGATTGAACTGGTGTCCTACGGCGTGAGCCCTTCCTTTTCCGTGAACAGTGGTGAAGGTTTCTCGCTGGGTGGCAGCATCAATGTGCTCTATGCCGATGCCGAGCAGCGTAGCCCGGTAGATTTCAGTGGAATTGAATCCCGCTTTTCCCTTCCTCCCGGAACCTTCAACGATGGCCACGCGACATTGGTTGGGGATGATGTTGCGTTGGAATTCACGGTCGGTGCACTCTGGCAGGCGACTCCGGAAACTTCGCTTGGGTTCTCTGCCCGCACGGGTACCGAATTCAATCTGAAGGGCACAGGCACAATCACCAACTTTCCAACACTGTCAGCCAGCGGCCTTTCTCAAACAACCGTAACTGAGCAGATAGAAGTCCCGATTACGATTCCCCAAAGTCTGAGTGTTGGCGTTGCTCACCAGTGGAACGACGCACTCAAATTGCTTGCCGGGGCAACCTGGGCGAAATGGAGTGATGCGTCTGCGCTGACCGTCGTATCCCGTGAGCCATCGCCGGTGGCTTTTCCCGCCGAGCAGCCACCCGAGGATCAGGTTCAGAACTGGAAAGACACCTGGCAATGGCGGGTTGGTGCAATCTGGCAGGCGACATCGACCTGGTCGTTCAAAGCAGGCTATCTCTTCGATGAATCTCCCGTCACTCTTGAGACCCGTTCCCCGCTGACACCGTTCGATGACTACCATCAGCTTTCCCTGGGTGCGCAGATTCGCGATCTGGCAGGCGACTGGACGGTGGATATGTCTGTTGCACGAGTTTTTTACGAGGGCGATATTTCCATCGACTATGCGGCGACGGATCCTGCGCAGGGACAGACATCATTCAAGAGCGAGTATGATGTGGTGCCGTGGACAGTGGGCTTGCAGTTAAGCAAAGAGTTTTGAAACCGGAGAAAATCAAAGCGGGAAAGTGGTCGGCGTGGCAGGATTCGAACCTGCGACCCCTTCGTCCCGAACGAAGTGCGCTACCAAGCTGCGCCACACGCCGATCAACGGCCGGTATTATACGCATTGGCGGCGGTTTTGCTACCCCTTCCCCGGGCTGGAATTCAAAAATTCTGTCGTGGATTGTCCGGATCGGTGGCAAGCAGAAGCCTCGCCCTGGCAGTGGTAAACCCGGTTGAATGGGCGTATAACAGCGGCGTGGATGTCGCCTTGCCTTGTAAGGCGTTGTGACTGGCCTGTGTCCGGACATCGGAGCCCCCTGCCCTGTGAACATTATCCCCATTGTTCAGATCCTCGGTTTTCTGCTCATCCTGCTCAGTTTCCTCATGACCCTTCCGGTTAACCTGCTGGTATTCGGTGATACGCCGGATTGGCTGGCGTTCGTGAAATCCTCGGTGGTCTGTTTCAGCATTGGTGCCGCGGCTTTGGCCTTGGCGGGGCGGCAGAAACACGCGCTACGCCAGCAGCAGATGTTCATGCTGACGGTGTCGGCGTGGGTTGTGATTCCGTTATTCTCCAGTTTGCCGCTGCTGCTGAGTGATATGAAGCTGAGCATGACCGATGCTTTCTTTGAGAGCATTTCCGGCGTGACCACTACGGGTTCCACCGTTCTTACCGGCCTGGATCATCTGCCGGACGACATTCTGCTCTGGCGTTCGATCATGCAATGGATGGGCGGTATCGGGATCATCGGTATGGCGGTTGCTATTCTGCCGTTTCTCCGGATTGGCGGTATGCGGCTGTTTGCCACCGAATCGTCCGAATGGAACGAGAAAGCGGTGCCCCGCACCAGCCACCTGGCCCGCAGCCTGGTACTGATCTATCTGGGCTTGACGCTCGGTTGCGTGCTCACCTACTGGCTGCTGGGGATGAGTTTCTTTCAGGCGCTGAATCACGCGTTGACCACGGTATCGACCGGGGGCTATTCCACCTCGGACAGCTCCATAGGGCAGTTTGATTCGCCGTCCATTCTACTGGCGTCGACGGTTTTCATGGCCATGGGCGCCATGCCGTTCTTTCTGTTTGTACGGTTTATTCACGGACAGCGACAGCCGCTGTTGCGGGATCAGCAGGTTCGTTTCTTTCTCCGGTTCCTGGTGATTGTCGCTGCGTTGCTGACCATTTACCGTGTTCTGAGGGAACCGGTAGATCCGTTTGAGACCTTTGTTTCAGCGCTGTTCAATGTTACGTCGGTGGTGACCACCACGGGGTATGCTTCTACCGACTATTCCTTGTGGGGCCCTTTTGCGGTGGTGGTGTTTCTGTTCATCACCTTTGTCGGCGGCTGTTCCGGATCTACGTCGGGTGGCATGAAAATCTTCCGGTTTCAGCTGTCCATGCTGTTGCTCAGGGAACAGGTGCGCCGACTACTGCACCCCCATGCGGTGTTTGCCCGCAACTACAACGGGCGGGTGATTGGTGACGATATCGTGGCCTCCAGTGTCGCCTTCTCTTTCATCTTTCTGGCGACGCTGGCGCTGGTGACGGCGATTTTGGGTGCATTGGGACTGGATCTGGTGACCAGCCTTTCCGGAGCGGCTACGGCTTTGACGAATGTCGGGCCAGGATTGGGCGATACCATCGGTCCTGCAGGCAATTTCCAGACGTTGCCGGATGCGGCCAAATGGGTCCTGATGGGCGCCATGATTCTGGGCCGGTTGGAACTGTTGAGTGTGTTTGTGATGTTGTCGCCGGACTTCTGGCGCAGCTGAGTGGAAAAGCAGGACAGGCAGGCCGCTGGTTTATCGTGAACCAGCGGCCTGTGTGTCTCAGCCTGCTGTGGGCAGCAGGGAGATGTCGGCAACCCGCAGGAACAGGTTGCGCAGGCGGTTCAGCAGTGCCAGACGATTGTTGCGCACGGCTTCGTCGTCTGCCATCACCATAACTTCATCAAAGAAGGTGTCGACCGGCTCACGCAGGCTGGCCAGCGACGTCAGCGCACTGGCGTAGTCACCCTGCTCGAACATCGGCAGAACTTGCTGTGCCTGCTCTTCCACCTTCGCCGCCAGGGTTTTCTCGGCAGCATCCTGCAACAGCGCGGTGTCTACGGTCTCGCCGATGCTGTCACCACCCTGTTTGGTGAGGATGTTGGAAACCCGCTTGTTGGCGCCGGCCAGGGCCTGGGCCTCTGGCAGCTGGCGGAAGGCTTCCACGGCTTTTACCCGGCGGTCGAAGTCCAGCGGGCGGGTTGGGCGGCGGGCGTGCACCGCCAGGTACACTTCGGCGCCGATGCCCTGCTCATCATAGTGGGCACGGAAACGCTCCAGCATGTAGTCCACCACGGTGCTGGCGGTGTTCTTCTCGGTCAGCACGGAGAAGTTTTCTTCCGCCCACTCGCAGACCGTCTGCAGGTCCAGCGGCAGTTCACGTTCGATGATGATGCGCAGCACACCGAGAGAAGCACGGCGCAGGGCGAACGGATCCCGGGTACCGGACGGCGGCTGGTTGATGCCGAATAGGCCGACCAGGGAATCGATGCGGTCAGCAATGGCCACCGCACAACCGGTCAGGGTGGTGGGCAGGTCGTCGCCGGCAAAGCGCGGCATGTACTGCTCGTTCAGGGCCTTGGCGACATCGGCATGTTCGCCGTCGTTGGCGGCGTAGTACTGACCCATAATGCCCTGCAGGTCGGTGAACTCCAGCACCATTTCGGTGACCAGATCGGTCTTGGCCAGCATGGCAGCACGCTCGGCCAGGGCCGGGTCGCTGTTGATGGCTTCGGCAATCTTTTTGGCCAGGGCTGCTACCCGTACAGATTTGTCGTAGATGCTGCCCAGCTTGTCCTGGAACACGATGGGCTTGAGTGCCTCGATGCGGTCTTCCAGCCTGGTCTTGCGGTCGGTGTCGTAGAAGAAGGCGGCGTCGGACAAGCGCGGGCGAATCACTTTCTCGTTACCGGAAATCACCTGGGCCGGGTCTTTACTCTCCAGGTTGGCCACGGTGATAAACAGCGGCAGCATCTTCCCGCCGGCATCCACTACGTGGAAGTACTTCTGATGCTCCTTCATGGAGGAAATCAGGGCTTCGGCCGGTACATCCAGGAAGCGCTCCTCGAAGCGCCCCATCAATGGTACCGGCCATTCGTTCAGGGCAGTCACTTCGTCCAGCAGGTCTTCGTCGATTACGGCCTTGCCGCCGGCTTCTTTCTCCGCCAGCGCGGCCACGCCGGCGCGGATCTGCTCACGACGCTCGGCGAAGTCTGCCAGTACGTAGCCTTCCTGCTTGAGCACCACTTCGTAGTCGGCCGGGGTGGGCACAATCAGCTCTTTCGGGCAGTGGAACCGGTGGCCACGGGTCTTGTTGCCGGGCTTGAGGTTCATCACCGGTGCTTCAATCACCTTGTTGCCGTACAACAGAATCAGCCAGTGTACCGGGCGCACGAATTCCGTCTTCCAGGCACCCCAGCGCATGCGTTTGGGAATGGGCAGGGCGGCCAGGGATTTGTCCACCAGATCCGGCATCAGTTCTACGGTGGGCTTGCCCTTCTCAACGGTACGGTACACCAGCCAGGCACCCTTGTCGGTCTCCATGGTGTCGAGCTGATCCGGGGTAATCCCCAGGGAGGTGGCGAAGCCGGTCAACGCCCGGGTGGGGTTACCGGAATCATCAAACGCTGCTTTCACGGCCGGGCCGCGCTTCTCGACCGATTTGTCCGGCTGGGCATCGGCCAGGTCCCGGATACGTACCGCCAGACGACGGGGTGCTGCGAAGCTTTCCACCGCACCAAAGGCCACGCCGGCTTCTTCCAGGCCTTTGACAATGCCCTGGGTGAAAGCGTCAGAGAGGGGCTTGAGAGCTTTCGGAGGCAGCTCCTCGGTGCCCAGTTCGACCAGAAAATCCTGAGTTGCCATGATTATGCGTTCCCCTGTTCCTGCGGTGCCTTGTTGGCTTTCTTGCCCTTTTTACTGGCCTTGGCGTCGGCGGCTTCAGCGGCGGCCAGCACTTCCTTGCGGAGGTGTTCCGGGGCCAGCGGGAAGCCCAGCTTGCGACGGCTCTCGAAGTAGGCCTGGGCCACGGAGCGAGCCAGGGTACGTACGCGCAGGATGAAACGCTGGCGCTCGGTCACGGAGATGGCGTGACGGGCGTCCAGCAGGTTGAAAGTGTGGGAGGCCTTGAGTACCTGCTCATAGGCCGGCAGCGGCAGGCCGGCGTCGATCAGCCGGGCGCTTTCCCGCTCATAGACATCGAAGCTGTGGAACAGGAACTCGGTGTCGGCGTGTTCGAAGTTGTAGGTGGACATTTCCACCTCTTGCTGGTGGAACACGTCGCCGTAGGTAACCACGCCATCCGGGCCATTGGTCCAGACCAGGTCATACACGCTGTCCACACCCTGCAGGTACATGGCGATACGCTCAAGGCCGTAGGTCAGCTCGCCGGTGACCGGATAGCATTCCAGGCCGCCTACCTGCTGGAAGTAAGTGAACTGGGTCACTTCCATACCGTTCAGCCAGATTTCCCAGCCCAGGCCCCAGGCGCCCAGGGTCGGCGATTCCCAGTTGTCTTCGACAAAGCGGATGTCGTGCACCAACGGGTCCAGGCCCAGGGCGCGCAGGGAATCCAGGTACAGCTCCTGAATGTTGTCCGGTGAAGGCTTCAGAACCACCTGGAACTGGTAGTAGTGCTGCAGGCGGTTGGGGTTCTCGCCGTAACGGCCGTCGGTGGGGCGACGGCTGGGCTGGACGTAGGCGGAGTTCCAGGTTTCCGGGCCGATGGATCGCAGGAAGGTGGCCGGGTGGAAGGTACCGGCGCCCACTTCCATGTCCAGGGGCTGGAGAACCACGCAGCCGTGCTGCGCCCAGAAATTCTGCAATGCCAGGATCAGACCCTGGAAGGTCTTGATGTCCGGCGCGGAGTTGTTGGTTGCCTTGTCTGTCACGACGTTTGCCTGCTGGTCAGTCTGTGTATGGGCCCCGGTTCCGGGGCACTCCGAAAATTTGAAAACGCGCATTATACGCTGGCCGGCGCTGCATTTCTAAGTGCCAGCCAGGGTGTTGTTTTGCCTGAGATCAATCAGAAGAACGTGAGGCCCACCTGGAACAGTTTTTCCACATCCCGGATGCGGGATTTGTCCACCAGGAACAAGATCACATGGTCGTCTGGTTGCACCCGAAGATGGTCATGGGCGATGAGCACTTCGTTATGCCGGACGATGGCACCGATGGTGGTGCCGCTTGGCAGATTGATTTCGTCCAGGCGTTTACCAACCACCTTGGAGGAACGGTGGTCGCCGTGGGCGATGGCCTCAATGGCTTCGGCCGCGCCCCGGCGCAGGGCGTGCACATTCACCACGTCACCCCGGCGCACGTGGGTGAGCAGGCTGCCGATGGTGGTCTGTTGTGGCGAGATGGCCACATCGATGTCGCCGCCCTGGATCAGATCCACGTAATCCGGATTGTTGATCAGGGTCAGGACTTTGCGGGCGCCCAGTCGCTTGGCCAGCAACGAGGCCATGATGTTGGCTTCGTCGTCGTTGGTGACGGCGCAGAACACATCGGTATTCTCGATGTTCTCTTCCAGCAGGATGTCCTTGTTGGCCGCGTTACCTTCCAGCACCACGGTCTTGCGAAGGCGCTCGGACAGCATCACGCAGCGTTCATGGTCCCGTTCCAGCAGTTTCACCTGGTAGCGGTCTTCCAGGGTGTTGGCCAGCCGGTAGCCAATATTGCCGCCGCCGCAGATGAAGATGCGCTTGTAAGGCTTCTCCAGCGGTTGCAGTTCGCTCATCACCGAGCGGATATGGTCAGCGGCGGCGATGAAGAACACCTCGTCACCGTCTTCAATAACCGTGTCGCCCTGGGGCATGATCGCCCGGTCCTTGCGGAATATCGCCGCCACCCGGGTATCGATCTTGGGCATGTGGGTGCGCAGGTAGGACAGTTCGTGTCCCACCAGTGGGCCGCCTTCGGTGGCGCGAATGGCGACCAGTCGTGTCAGGCCCTTGGAGAACTCCAGTACCTGCAGGGCACCGGGGTATTCAATCAGCCGGGTAATGTGCTGGGTCACCAGGTGTTCCGGGCTGATCAGAACGTCCAGAGGAAAGCCGCGCAGGCTGTCCAGATCCTTGACCGTATCCCGGTTATAGAACAGCTCCGGCTTGGCCAGATAGGCGCCGGCCCGCACCCGGCAGATGGTAGTGGGGGTCTTGTACAGCAGCTTGGAGACCTGGCACGCCACCATGTTGGTTTCATCGCTGTTGGTGACCGCGATGATCATGTCGGCATCTTCGGCACCGGCCTGTCGCAATACCGTGGGATAGGAGGCCCGGCCGTGCATGGTGCGGATATCCAGCCGGTCCTGCAGTTCGCGAAGGCGGGCGCTGTCGTTGTCCACCACAGTGATGTCGTTGGCTTCGTTTGCCAGGTTTTCCGCCAGTGTGCCGCCTACCTGGCCGGCGCCGAGAATCAGGATTTTCATGGTTCAGGTTTCTCCAGCACGGCATAAAAAAAGCCGTCATGGCTGTCCGGATCTGGGAGCAGCTGGCGCCCGGTATTCATGTCCCGGCCCCAGTCTGCGTCGATGGTCTTCAGCGTTGCCTGATTCTGCTGCTTCAGGAACCGCTGGATTATACGGTGGTTCTCTTGTGGAAACACCGAACAGGTGGCATACACCAGCCGCCCGCCGGGCTTCAGGATAGACCACATGGCCTCCAGCAGGCCAAGCTGGATACTGGCCAGAGGCACGATGTCGGACTCCCGGCGCAACAGTTTGATGTCCGGGTGCCGGCGAATCACGCCGGTGGCGCTGCAGGGAACGTCCAGCAGGATGCGGTCGAAGGGCGTGCCGTCCCACCAGCTGTCGATGTCTGCCGCATCGGCCTGGGTCAGGGTGGCGTGCAGGTCGAGCCGGTCCAGGTTTTCCTGGACCCGGGGCAGGCGCTCGGCGGACTCGTCGATGGCCACCACTTCGTCCAGCTCGCCGCAGGCTTCGAGAATGGCGCAGGTCTTGCCTCCGGGTGCGGCACAGGCATCCAGTACCCGCTGGCCGGGCTTCAGGTCCAGTAAAGTTGTACACAATTGCGCGGCTTCATCCTGAACACTGGCCGCGCCGTCTTCGAACCAGGGCAGGCGGTCGACGGGTACCGGCCGTTCCAGCTGGATGCCGTTGGGCGCAAAGCGCGTGGCGTGGGCCTCGATGCCGGCTTCCGACAACAGGTTCAGGTACTCGTCGCGTTTGAAGCGCAGGGCATTGACCCGCAGGGTCATGGGTGCCTGCTGGTTGTTGGCTTCAAGGATGGCCTGCCAGTCGTTCGACCAGTTGTGGCGAAGCTTCTCCACCATCCACACCGGATGACTGAAGCGGCCACTATCGTCTTTCGGCGCTGGCGCCCCTTCCCGTTCGGCGGCCCGCAGCACTCCGTTGACCAGACCGGTCAGGTGGGGCTTGTCCAGTGCCCGGCAAGCCTCCACGGTTTCGTTCAGTACCGCGTAGGTGGCCTGTTCGCTGTAACGTAACTGAAACAGGGCCACCAGCATCAGGTGGTGAATGATTCGGTCCGGCTTGCGCAGGGGCTTTTTCAGGCGCTGGTTCAGCTCGCTCTCAAGCCGGTGAAACCAGCGGCAGGTGCCATAACAGATAGCTTGCAGCTGTGGCCGTTGTTCCGGTGGTAACTGGTTCAGGGCGGGGGGCAGGCATTGGGATAACGACTGGCCCTGTTCCACCGCCAGCAATACGTTGGCGGCAATGGCGCGGAATGGCAGGGGCTGGTAGGCCATGGTCAGTTCAGCTCCTGGCCTGGCAGCAATACCTGCTTACCACCGTTGATCAGATCGTTGATGCTCTGGGCCTTGCTGCCTGGTAACTGCGCGGAAGTGATTCTGAGCGTGCCGGTGCCGCAGGCAACGTCTACACCGTCCCGCTCCCGGGCAATCACGGTACCGGGACCCTTGTCGCTGCCCTGCTTCAGGGCGCTGGCCTGATGAATACGGATACGTTGCTCGCCAAGATCGGTAAAGGTACCGGGCCAGGGGTTGAACGCGCGAATCAGTCGTTCGATCTCCTGGGCGCTTCGGCTCCAGTCGATGTGGCCCTCTTCCTTCGACAGCTTATGGGCGTAGTTGGCCTCTGCCTCATTCTGGACTTCGCCGGTCAGATCGCCCTTGGCCAGCCGCTCCATGGCCTGCACAACAGCCTTGCCGCCCATCTCGGCCAGCCGGTCATGCAGGCTGCCGCCGGTATCGTCGGCGCTGATGGGGGTGTCCAGTTTCAGCAACATGTCGCCGGTATCCAGGCCCTCGTCCATCTGCATGATGGTGATTCCGGTTTCGGCATCGCCGGCGGCAATCGCCCGCTGGATAGGGGCGGCGCCACGCCATCGCGGCAGCAGGGAGGCGTGAATGTTCAGGCAGCCATGGGTTGGTATGTTCAGCACTGCCTTGGGCAGAATCAGGCCATAGGCAGCCACGATCATCACATCCGGTTGCAGTGACGCCAGTTCCTGTTGGGCCTCTTCTGGCTTCAGACTGACCGGTTGATACACGGGAATACCAGTATCCAGTGCGACCTGTTTGACCGGGCTGGGCATCAGTTTGCGGCCGCGACCGGCGGGGCGATCAGGCTGGGTGTAAACGCCGACGATGTCGTAACCGGCATTCAGCAGGGTTTTCAGGGCGGTGGCGGCGAAATCCGGCGTGCCGGCAAACACAATGCGCACGTTGGTTGCTTCTCTGTGTCGTTGATACGAAAAAACCGGGTCGTAACCCGGTCCTGAATTCGGTCTATGCTGGCAGCGCCTCAGGCGCTCTGCTTGTGCAGCTTTTCCAGCTTCTTGCGAATGCGATTACGTTTGAGCTGGCTCAGGTAATCGACAAACAGCTTGCCATTCAGGTGGTCCATTTCATGCTGGATGCAAACTGCCAGTAGGCCTTCAGCCTCCAGGACAAACTCCTTGCCGTCGCGATCCTTGGCGGTAATCCGGCAGTGCTCGATGCGCTTCACATCTTCATAGAACCCCGGTACCGACAGGCAGCCTTCCTGCATGGCTTCGAGCTCGCCATCCAGCACTTCCACTTTCGGGTTGATGAACACCCGCGGCTCGGTTTTATCTTCGGACAGATCCATTACGATGATCTGCTTGTGCACATCAACCTGGGTCGCGGCCAGGCCAATGCCGCGGGCATCGTACATGGTCTCGAACATGTCGTCGATCAGCGTACGGATGTCATCGGTCACTTCCTCCACCGGCTTGGCGATGGTGCGAAGTCGTGGGTCCGGATACTCAAGAATTTCTCGAATCATAATGCTCTTGCTTCTGGCCTGTGTGTATCGGGCAATCTCTAATGTCAGCCTGTTTGACGGGCTGCCCAGCGTAGAATTTTACCATTTGTAACGCTGTGAAACCGATTGCCGAAATGCGACAGCGTACTGCGCAAATTTTCTTGGTCTGCCTATGATGAATCCATAGATTCCGACAGTATGAACCGTTAATGCTGGCAGAGTTCCCGGGTTCAAGGTAATAACGTCCGCCTGACGGTACCTATTATCCAATAATTCGCCGATTGAGTACAAACTGATCAGTTAATAGTTAAAATCTTTCACGAATGCGCTTCGATGGCTGCAGAAATCACTCGAAGAACAAAAGATAACATCACAAATTCCGGGACTTCTTCTATAGTAACGGGAATAACAACGTAATATGCTGCGGGGATTCTGCGGCGACATTACCGAACGCAAAGATTCAAGGCACGCGATCAAGGACATAAACAATGAGGAAACTGTTGTACGCTCTGGCAGCCTCTGCGCTGCTGTTTACCTCCTGGGCCCAGGCACAGCCGGAGCTGAGGTCTGATCATCCTGAGCGTTACACTGTCGTCAAAGGGGACACCCTCTGGGACATTTCAGCGCGATTCCTGAACAACCCGTGGTACTGGCCGGAAATCTGGCACGTGAACCCGCAGGTTGCCAACCCACACCTGATCTATCCCGGTGACCGCCTGGCACTGGTGTACATCGATGGCAAGCCCCGGATTACCAAGGTCGCGACCAGCGATGTGGTGAAGCTCTCGCCTCAGGTTCGTTCCGAGGCCATCGACACACCAATACCGGCCATCCCCCTGGATGCCATCGCCAGTTTCCTGACAGAAACCCGTATTGTCAGCCCGGAAGAAATTAACGGTGCGCCCTATGTGCTTGAAGGTGAGGACGGCCGCATCATCACCGGTGCCGGTGACCGTATTTACGCTCGCGGCGAGAAGCCGGCCGATCGCGTGGGTATTTTCCGTCGCAGCAAGGAATTTGTGGATCCGGACACCGGCGAGTTCCTTGGCCTGGAAGCCCGGAGCATTGCCCGCGGCAACGTTAATGCCGAAAATGGTGATGTGCTGACCGTAGGCATTACCAAGTCCAGTGAAGAAGTGCGTATTGGCGACCGGTTGCTGGTGAATGAAGATCGCCGGCTGACCACCAGCTTCGTGCCCAGCTCGCCGGATAGTGAGATCGAAGGCAAGATGATTTCTGTCGATGGCGGTGTCAGCCAGATCGGTCAGTACGATGTGGTCGCCATTAACCGTGGTGAGCGCGAAGGCCTGGCGCCCGGTAATGTGCTGGCGGTGCTGAAGGCGGGCAACATGGTTCGTGACACGGTCACCGGCGAAACCATTGAATTGCCGTCTGAGCGGGCTGGCCTGCTGATGGTGTTCCAGGCCTATGAGAAAATGAGCTACGGTCTGGTGCTGCAGGCAACGCGGCCCCTCTCGGTGGGTGACAAGGTCACCAATCCCTGAGGCCGCGCGTTTGATGAGTTGAAGGAATAAGACATGGCCGGGCCGGAATGCCCGGCCATTGTTGTTTTCAAGGAAGAGAAAATGTCAGATCAGGAATTTCTGCAAACACCGGCAGGCCAGTGGCTGCTGCTGTCACTGCTGCCCCGGTTCGGAATCTCCCTCAGGGAGCGGATTCTGGGTTCTGTTGATACGCTCACCGATATCCTGCCCCTGAATGCTGCCACGCTTCGCGCCATGGGGCTTGGCGGCGATGCCGTGGAGGCGATTGTCGCCTGGCAGGCAGGTGATCTCAGCCAGGGCGTCATTGCCCGGGCACTGGATATCTATCGCCAATGTCGGGAACGGGGTATTGGCGTGCTCGGACAGGGCCAGGCGCCCTACCCGGAATGCCTGCGCCATATCCACAATGCGCCTCTGGTGCTCTATACCCTGGGTAACGTTGAGTTATTGCAACGGGACCAACTGGGCGTGGTCGGCAGTCGCAACGCCACCCGGGCGGGGCTGGATCATGCCCGCCAGTTTTCTGCCGAACTCAGCCGGCGGGGGCTGCTGATCACCAGCGGTCTGGCCCTCGGAATAGATGGCGCAGCCCACGCCGGCGCCCTGGATGCTGGCTATCCGACACTGGCGGTGGTGGGTTGTGGTCTCGACCGGTTGTATCCGGCCCAACATCGTAACCTGGCCCACCGCATCATTGAGAACGGCTTGATTGTTTCTGAGTACCCGCCGGGCACCCAGGCCAGGGCCGCCTATTTCCCCCAGCGTAACCGCATTATCAGTGGCCTCGCCCGGGGCGTGCTGGTGGTGGAGGCCAGCCTCCGGAGCGGTTCACTGATTACCGCTCGAACCGCCCTCGAGCAGGGGCGGGAGGTGTTTGCCATTCCCGGTTCGGTGCACAGCCCGGTGGCCCGGGGCTGTCACCAACTGATTCGCCAGGGCGCCCGGCTGGTGGAGACCGCCGACGACGTGATGGAAGAACTGGGTACCTGGTGGTCCATGCAGGCGCAGCCCGCAGAACCGGAAGCAACGGAGAATTCGTCAGACCTGTCGTTTCTGGACAGCCGGGAAATCGCGGTATTCGAGGCTTTGGGGTATGATCCGCAGTCTACCGATGCACTGGGCCTTGCCACGGGTTTGCCCGCGGATCAGTTGCTGCAGTCACTACTGATCCTGGAGCTTGAGGGCCTCGCCCATGCCTGCCCGGGTGGTTATCAGCGCACCGGTCGGGACCTTGTTCATTGTTCTGCATGAGGGCGCCGATATCTGATGGCGGATACATCTTCTCCGAGTTTTCTTCAACTGGCTCTTGCCCGCCAGACGGTACTGGCAGGCGGGGTAATCGCCTATCCCACGGAAGCGGTGTGGGGACTGGGGTGCGATCCCTGGAACCGGGAGGCGGTCGAATACATCCTTGAGCTCAAGCAGCGGCCCATGGAGAAGGGCGTGATACTGGTGGCAGCCTCGGTTGAACAGGTGCGTTTCCTGCTGGATCCGTTGCCCGAGGCCGTTCAGAGCGAGGCTCTGCGCCACTGGCCAGGGCCGGTCACCTGTCTGTTGCCGGACGTAAACCAGCAGGTGCCGGAGTGGGTCCGCGGCAAACACAGTTCCATCGCCGTTCGGGTCAGTGATCATCCGGTGGTGCGGGCCTTGTGTGAGGCGACGGGTATGCCGCTGGTCAGTACCTCATGCAATCCGGCGGGGCGTCAGCCGGCCCGTGCGATCTGGCAGGTGCGGCGCTATTTCGGCGACCGCATAGATCGTATTGTCCCCGGTGCGCTGGGCGGCAATCGCAAGCCCAGTCGCATTATTGATATTGTTACCGGTCAACAGTTTCGCTAGGAGAATTCATGTCACAGCAGCCGGATATCCAGGCCGTCAAGGACTACCTCATCGGTCTTCAGGAGCGGATTTGTCAGCGGCTGGAAACGGTCGATGGCCAGGCATCGTTTATCCGTGACAGTTGGCAGCGGCCGGAAGGCGGTGGCGGTATCAGCCGCGTACTGGCCGACGGTGGTGTTATCGAGAAGGGCGGCGTTAACTTTTCCCACGTGATGGGCGAGACCATGCCAGCGTCTGCCACGGCTCACCGCCCTCACCTGGCGGGCGCACCCTGGCAGGCCATGGGGGTGTCGCTGGTGATTCATCCGAACAATCCATACGTGCCCACCTCTCATGCCAACGTGCGCTTTTTCATCGCTACGCCGGAGGACAGCGCTCCGGTGTACTGGTTCGGTGGTGGCTATGATCTCACGCCCTATTACGGATTTGAGGAAGACTGCGTGCACTGGCACCGCACCGCAAAGGCAGCCTGCCAGCCATTCGGTGACTCCGTCTACGCGGACTACAAGCGCTGGTGCGACGACTATTTCTACCTCAAACACCGGCAGGAGCCACGGGGCGTCGGCGGGCTGTTCTTTGATGACTACAACACCGGCGATTTCGACCGTGACTTTGCCTTTATGCAGGCCGTGGGCGACAGTTACATTGAGGCCTACGAGCCGATTGTGCGCCGGCGTATGGATCAGCCCTGGGGGGAACGGGAGCGGGAATTCCAGCTCTACCGCCGGGGCCGCTATGTCGAGTTTAACCTGGTGTACGACCGGGGCACGCTGTTTGGACTGCAGTCGGGCGGCCGGACCGAGTCTATCCTGATGTCCCTGCCCCCGTTGGTGCGCTGGGATTACGACCGCCGTCCGGAGCCAGGCACTGAGGAAGCCCGGCTGACCGAGTATTTTCTGACCGGCCGTGACTGGTTGGAGGAACGTAATGACTAACGATCTGTATGCCGTGGTGGGCAACCCCATCAGCCACAGCAAATCACCCCGTATCCACAGCCTGTTTGCCCAACAGACCGGTGAGGCCGTGGAATACACCGCGATTCAGGCGCCGCTGGAGGATTTCGCCGGCACCGTTCATCACTTCTTTGACCACGGCGGCAAGGGTCTGAACATTACGGTGCCGTTCAAGGAACAGGCCTGGACCCTGGCCGAGCACCGGACTCACCGGGCCGAGCTGGCAGGTGCCGCCAATACTCTCTATCTGGATCAAGAAGACCAGCTGGTGGCCGATAACACAGATGGTGTGGGTATTGTTCGCGACCTCCGGGACAACCATGGCGTGCCTCTGAAGGGCGCGCGTGTGCTGGTGCTGGGCGCTGGTGGTGCGGTGCGCGGTGTGCTCGGGCCTCTGCTGGACGAGCAGCCCGCCAGTGTGGTTGTGGCCAATCGCACTGTCGCCAGGGCCGAAGCGCTGGCCCGGCTGTTCGGCCGGGAACACAGTGGCATTGATCTCTCGGCCTGTGGTTTTGAGCAGGTCGAAGGACCGTTTGATCTGGTGATCAACGGCACCAGCGCCAGCCTGAAGGGTGATTTGCCAGCCATTACGGCAGATGTGATCGGCGCAGATACCGTGGTCTACGACATGATGTATTCTCTGCAGACCACCACGTTTAACCAGTGGGCCCTGGATCATGGCGCCGTACGCGTGTTTGACGGTCTGGGCATGTTGGTGGAACAGGCTGCCGAAGCTTTTTTCGTGTGGCGGGGCGTACGCCCGGAAACCTCGGCCGTCACCGAGGAACTGAGAACAGACTGAGGCAGGCGATGCAGCCGAGCCGTCGATAAGGGTCAGTTATGGATATTCTTACGCTTGTCGGGTTGCTAGCCGGAACCCTGATTGTGTTGCTCGCGATGTTGGCGAATGCAACCGTGCTTACCTTTCTGAACCTGCCAGGCCTGGCCATCGTACTCGGTGGGACGTTTGCCGTTACCCTGATCAAATTCCGCATGCCCTCCGTGCTGAGTGCTTTCCGGCTGGCATTCCGCGCGGCCTTTACGGACAAGCTGGCGCGCCCGGCGGAACTGATTCGGGAAGTGGGCGTGCTGGCCCGGGTGGTTCGCAAGGAGGGCATTCTGGGTCTGGAGAACCATGACACCCAGGACGAATTCCTGAAGAAAGCCATCAACCTCTGTGTCGACGGCCACCCGCCGGAACTGGTGGAAGAGGCCCTGTTGCAGGACAGCCAGCAGACCGCAGAGCGCTACGAAGTGGCGGAAAGAGTGTTTCGCGGTATTGGCGAATCGGCACCGGCCATCGGCATGCTCGGTACCCTGGTGGGGCTGGTGCAGATGCTCAATACCCTTGATGACCCCTCATCCATTGGTCCGGCCATGGCGATTGCCCTGCTGACCACCCTGTACGGTGCATTCATTGCCCAGCTAATGGCGTTACCCCTGGCCGACAAGCTGCAGCTGAAGGCGGAAGACGATGCCCGCAATCAGATGCTGATCATTACCTCCATCAAGAGCATCATGCGCGGTGAAAACCCCAGGGTAATGACCGAACTGCTGTCTTCCTACGTGTCTCCGGAACACCGTACCAACCTCGAACCCGAGCGGGAGGCCTGAGGTTTGCAGCCGGCGCGGCCATTGAAAAAGAACCGGGGCAAGAAAGGCACCCCGGACTGGATCGTGACGTTTGCCGATCTGGCCACCCTGCTGCTGACGTTTTTTATTCTGCTGCTGTCCTTCGCCGAAATGGATGTGGAAAAGTACCGGGCCATGGCCAACTCCATGGCACTGGCCTTTGGTTCCAGCAATGTGGTGGCGGAGGACGTGGGTGGTTCTCCCATCACCCTGGTGGAATCGGATACCGTGTCGCTGCCCGAGCCGTCGGAATCGTTGCAACAACAACCGGAGTTTATTGATGAGCGTACCGAACGCTCGGAAACCCGGCAGATACCCGGCGGTGTGCTGGACCTGGCCGGGCGCCTGGTTCGGGAGCTGGAGGCGGAAGTGGCGTCCGAAACCCTGCATGTGAACTACGACGAGGATCAGGTGGTTATCCGGTTCTCGGAGGAAGCGACCTTCCGCTCTGGCGACGCCACCATCAAGCCGGAAATGATCCCGATCATCGAGCGTGTGGTGAGTGTACTGTCCGCCTGTACCGGGGATGTAGTGGTTTCCGGGCATTCCGACGATCGCCCGATTTCCAGCAGCCAGTACCGCTCAAACTGGGACCTGTCCGCTGCCCGGGCGGTCTCGGTGGTGCATGAACTGGTACTCAACCGGGATATCCCCGCCGATCGGGTCGTCGCCGCCGGCCGCGCCGAGACCCGGCCACTGGCCCCCAACACCAGCCCGGAAAATCGCGCCATCAACCGCCGGGTGGAAATCGCCATCCGAAACCCCGAATGCAACGACGAAGTGCCCACCGCAGACCTGCCGGTGGAAATCCTGCCCTGAGCCGCCGCTATGCCCTGCCCGCCTTATGCTCGCAGCGAAGATACTCATAGTGGATTCATATAACCTCTGCCCATTCAAAGCCTTATACTGTGCGCCCTGAATTGCAGACAGCAGGAAATGCCAGCATGAGCGGACCGGACAAACCCAAAGTCATTGGCGAGGAATGGAGCGACGATCGGGTAAAGAGCTATCTCGATCTGACACCCTGGGACCGAAGCATCAATGCCGACTATTTTGTGCTGAGTCGGGCTTATGAATCTATGCGGGCCGAGGATTTCGAACGCTTTATCAGCTTCTTTGTTGAAGCCCGTCGTGACCTGAATGCTGAAGACGAGCACGGGGCAACCATTCTGGATCGGGTTGCTCGTCACCGGCGTAGTGCGGATTATGCCCGTGCCCTGGAAAACGCCGGCGCACAAAAAAAGGCAGCGGCCGGGAACTGATTCCCGGCAAGGCTGCCTTGCAGGCTCGAAGGCGAGGGCTTACTTTACCTCGACTTCGATCGCCTTCGGTTCTTTGGGCTCGGCCTTCTGGATGCTCAGTGTCAGCAGGCCGTCCTTGAAGTTGGCCTTCACACTGTTCTCATCCACGTTGTCCGGCAAGGTGAACCGGCGCATAAAGCTGCCGTAGAATCGTTCAATGCGGTGCAGCTTCTTGTCCTTGGTTTCCTCTTCGCTCTTGCGTTCACCCTGAATGGTGAGCACGCCGTCGTGTACGGTCACCTTCACATCGTCTTTGCTCATACCCGGCAGCTCGGCTTCCACCATGAAGGCCTCCGGGGTCTCCTTGATATCCACTGCAGGTGCCCAGTCACTGCGGCTGAACAGATCCTTGCCTTCCTGTTCACCGTTGGTGCGGGCCAGGCCGAACATCCGGTTGTAGCGGTTCATCATGTCTTCGAACTCACTGATCGGATTCCAGCGTGTAATGTTGCTCATGGGAACTCCTCCTTTAACGATGTCGAATCTGAGATGGTCATCAGCTTCGCTCGCGGAACAGCTCCAACCCGGTGGCGCCCCCGGATGGACTCCGTGAACTTCTGCTATTCTCGAAAGTAGGTGCAGGCGGGAAATTTTCAAGGTGCCCCTGATCAGAATTTGATCTGAATCAGGGGCGGTTGGTCAGGGCTTATTCGGCAGGATTCAGGTATTCGTCTTTCAGTTTGACGTAGTTGGCGGCGGTGTATTTGAAGAACGTTTTTTCTTTGTCGCTCAGGGCCCGGGCCTGCTTGCACGGGGAGCCCACATACAGGTAACCGGATTCCAGGCGTTTGCCTGGCGGTACCAGGGTGCCGGCGCCGATAATGACTTCATCTTCCACCACGGCGCCGTCCATCACGGTACAGCCCATGCCGACCAGAACCCGGCTGCCAATGGTGCAGCCATGCAGCAGGGCTTTGTGGCCAACGGTCACGTCGTCGCCCAGGATCAGCGGCCAGCCGCCGGGGTTGTAGTCGCTGGCGTGGGTGATGTGCAGCACCGAGCCGTCCTGGATGCTGCAACGGTCGCCGATGCGGATCTTGTGCATGTCGCCTCGGATTACGGTCATGGGCCAGACCGAGCAATCCTCCCCCATTTGTACATCTCCGATGACCACGGCGCTGTCGTCTACCCAGGTGCGTTCGCCAAATTGTGGTGTGATACCCTTGTGAGTTCGTACATTCGCCATTACATATACCTCAATGCTGTCCAAGTGCGGTGCAAGGTGCCGGTGGGGGATGGCTTTCAGAAACACGCTCCTTCGGCACTCCTGCGGAGTCCGGCCCGCAATCACAGATTGCGGTCGCTCAGCGGTCGCATGAAGCTTCGCTTCATAAACGCTCGGCGGAGCCCCTGTGACGCTTGAGTTCCGCCATCCCTGGCTCCACACAGTTTCTGAAAGCCATCCCCCACCGGCACCCCGTAAGTTGGTGCAAGCTATCTCATTAACGAACGGCTGAGAAGGGGACCTATGAATAACCCGCTACTGACAGACGATCTGTTGCCGAAGTTCGGCCATATCCGTACCGAGCACATGGAAACAGCCATAGACCAGATTCTCAGCGAGAACCGGATGAAGATCCAGACGCTGGCCCAGCAGGAGGATCCCAGTTGGGAAACTCTGGCTCAGCCCATGCAGGAGCTGGAAAACAAGCTAAGCAATGCCTGGTCGGTGATCTCCCACCTGAACGGTGTCATGAACAACGATGACCTGCGCAAAGTGTACAAGAACTGCCTGGAAAAACTGACTGAATACAGTACCGAAGTCAGCCAGAACAGTGTCTTGTGTGAGGCCTATAAAAAACTGGCCGCCCGCGATGATTTCCACAATCTGAGCGAATCCCAGCGCAAGTCCATCGACAACATCCTGCGGGATTTCCGGCTCGGTGGTGTGGATCTGCCCGAGGACAAGAAAAAGCGTTACGCGGAACTGTCCCGGGAGCTGGCGGAACTGTCCAACAAGTTCAGCGATAACGTGCTGGACGCCACCCAGCACTGGTACAAGCACATCACCGATGTGGACGAGCTGTCCGGTCTGCCGGAGACGGCCATTGAAGGCGCCAGGCAGGCGGCCCGGCAGAAGGAGGTGGACGGTTATGTGATTACCCTGGATTTCCCCAGTTTCTATCCGGTGATGACCTACGGTGACAACCGCAGCCTGCGCCGGGAAGTGTACGAGGCGTTTGTGACCCGGGCGTCGGACCAGGGCCCGGATGCCGCGAAGTGGGATAATACCCCGGTGATGGCTGAGATTCTCAAGCGTCGCCATGCCCTCGCCCAGTTGCTCGGATTCGACAACTACGCCGAGCGTTCGTTGGCCACCAAGATGGCCCGCAGTGTCGATGAGGTGATGGAGTTCCTGAATCAGTTGGCGGCGAAATCCAAGCCCCAGGCGGAGAAGGAGTTCGCCGAGCTGAAGGCTTTTGTGAAAGACGAATACGGCGTCGAGGATCTTCAGGCCTGGGATGTGGGTTATTACAGCGAGAAGCTGCGCCAGAAGCGTTATGACATTTCTCCGGAAACCCTGCGCCCCTGGTTCCCGGTGGACAAGGTAGTGCCGGGCCTGTTCCGGGTGGCAGAGAAGCTGTTTGATGTTCAGATCGAAGCCCATCCGGAGGTGGAAATCTGGCACGCAGATGCCCAGGCTTACTGCATCAGTCGCCACGGCGAGCCGATTGCCTGGTTCTACCTGGATCTCTATGCCCGCCAGGGCAAACGCGGTGGTGCCTGGATGGCGGACTGCCGGGTGCGCTGGCGCGATTTGCGCGGCCGGTTGCAGTTGCCAGTGGCGTTCCTGACCTGCAACTTCACGCCACCGGTGGACGGCAAGCCGGCATTGCTGACTCACGACGAAGTCACCACCCTGTTCCACGAATTCGGCCATGGCTTGCATCACATGCTGACGCAGGTTGAGGTGATGGATGTGTCGGGTATTAACGGTGTGGCCTGGGATGCGGTCGAGTTGCCCAGCCAGTTCCTGGAGAACTGGTGCTGGAATCCGGAGTCGCTGGCACTGATTGCCAGTCACCATGAAACCGGCGAACCGCTGCCGGAAGATCTGCTGCAGAAACTGCTGGCGGCCAAGAACTTCCAGTCCGGGATGGCCATGGTGCGGCAGCTGGAGTTCTCGCTGTTCGATTTCCGGTTGCATGCGGAATTCAGCGAGCAGGCGCCGACCAATCCGCTCGACATGCACCGGAAAGTGCGGGAAGAGATTGCCGTGGTCCAGGCGCCGGAGTTCAATCGCTTTCCGAATGCCTTCTCCCACATTTTTGCCGGGGGCTACGCGGCGGGCTATTACAGCTACAAGTGGGCGGAAGTGCTGGCGGCCGATGCATTCTCGCTGTTTGAGGAGAATGGTATTTTTGATCCGGAAACCGGCAAGGCCTTCCTGCACAACATTCTGGAGAAAGGCGGCTCGCAGGAGCCCATGGAGCTGTTCAAGGCGTTCCGGGGCCGGGAGCCCGAGGTGGATGCCTTGCTGAAGCAGACCGGCATTACGGACGAAGCGGCCTGATACAATCACGCCCGGTGGTCGTACTGGCCATCGGGTGACTTATCTGGAGTTGAGTTATGGCGAGTCCGAAACGCTTTATCGCCGGTGCTGTCTGTCCCCGTTGTGCGGAGATGGACAAGATCATGATGTTTACCGATGACGACGGTGAGCAGGTGCGCGAATGCGTGGCATGCGGTTTTACCGATGCCATGTCCGATCAGGAGCAGCCGGCGGCACCGGAAATCGAGACCCGGGTGAACAAACGCGGCAACAAGGACGATCACACGGTAAAACAGGTGGTGTTCTTCAAGTCCGGTTCAGAAGACTGACCCCCCGGCTTGCCTGGCCGTCTTCGGCCGGTGGCAAACCGAGGGCTTTGCCGGTGCCTCAGAGCACCATGGCGGCCAGCCAGCCGAAGGCCAGCAGTGGCAGGTTGTAGTGCAGGAACGTGGGCACCACGGTGTCCCAGATGTGGTTGTGCTGGCCATCCACATTCAGGCCGGCGGTGGGGCCGAGGGTGGAGTCTGACGCCGGAGAGCCGGCATCACCCAGAGCACCCGCCGTACCCACCAGGGCCACGATGGCCAGGGGGCTGAAGCCCAGTTGCAGCGCCAGAGGCACATACAGTGCCGCGATAATGGGGATGGTGGAGAACGAGGACCCGATGCCCATGGTGATCAACAGGCCCACCACCAGCATCAGCAATGCTGCCAGCGCCTTGTTCTCGCCTATGGCGGCGACCGAACCTTCCACCAGAGTGGCGATTTCGCCGGTTTCCCGCATCACTTCCGCAAAGCCGTTGGCGGCAATCATGATGAAGCCGATCATGGCCAGCATTTTCATGCCTTCGGTGAACAAATCGTCGGCTTCTTTCCACTTAACCACGCCAGAGACATTGAACAGCACGAAGCCGGCCAGGGCGCCCAGGATCATGGAGCCAAGCCAGAGTTGCACCACGAATGCCACGGCAATGGCGACCAGCGCCATCACCAGTGTTCTGGGGCTGTACTTAACATCCACACGCTCGGTCTGTTCGATGCGCTTGAGGTCATAGCCGCGACCGCCCCGATAGCTGAAAAAGACCGCAACCAGCAGGCCAAGGAGCATGCCCAGGGCCGGCAGCGCCATGGCAGACATGACGTTCAGGTTGCTGGCATCAACGCCGTTGTCGGCCACGTTGGCCAGCAGGATTTCGTTTAGATAGATACCGCCAAAGCCTACCGGCAGGAACATATAAGGCGTGATCAGCCCGAAGGTCAGCACGCAGGCCACCAGCCGGCGATCCATGTGCAGTTTCGCCATCACGTATAGCAGTGGCGGCACTACCAGCGGAATGAAGGCGATGTGAATCGGCAGGATATTCTGGGACGACACGGCAATGGCCAGCAGCAGGCCGATGATCATGAACCGGATGCCGGTGGCAGCGCCCCCTTCATCCTGCCGGCCCACCATGGCCAGGGCCTTGTCGGCCAGGGCGTGGGCCAGCCCTGATTTTCCGATGGCGACGGCAAACGCGCCCAGGGTGGCATAGGACAAGGCAACGGTGGCACCACCCCCCAGGCCGGTATTGAAGGCATTGATGGTATCTTCAAGGGACATGCCCGCCACCAGGCCACCGGAAATGGCGCCGATGATCAGGGCAACAACAACGTGGATACGGCACAGGCTCAGTACGAGCATGATCAGTACCGCGGCAACTACGGCATTCATGGCAAACTCCGGATAGGAATCGAGGGTATACCGGCACCTTTTGGGCGCCGGCAGCACGAAAAGTGCGCTAATGTGCAGGAAATGGCCGCCGCAGTCAAAACGGTTGTGTAACCGTTACTCGTCCTCAACCCGCATGAAACGGGGAACCTGTTCGCCGGCCACGTCGACGGTTTCCTGGAACATGGGGAGCGGGCGAACCCATAGACTATAGTCGCCATACAGGCAGCGATAGACCACCAGCGGCTCTTCGGTTTCGCTGTGGCGGGCCACGCCGATCACGTCGTAGTCCTTGCCTTTGTAATGCCGGTAGCGGCCGGGCTGAACCGTGTGTCTGCGTTCGGGCATGTCTTCCTCTCTGGTGGTAGCGGGGCCTTACCCCTTAATTTTGCCGGACTTGAGCGGGATATCCGTCTACACTGTTTGTGAAGCACTAGGGTTATGGTGTTCCCCATCAGAACACAACAGTGTAGTTCAAGCACCTCGGGCCGGAAATTACAGACAAGAATGAACGGGCGCATTTCCCGCATAACAGGCATATTCGTTACCTTGCTGCTGTGCTTGGCCTTCACTGCTGCCCACGCCGAGCCCGTGTCCTTTCAATGGTTGTCAGTACCTCAGGGGGCCAGGGATGTCGAGGCAGTCCGTGCCATCGGGCCTGACCAGTGGCAGACGGTTCCGGCTGGCCAGACCCTGAACCAGGGTTTCAGTGACGATGAATTCTGGTTGCAGGTACCGGTGCCGGCGCAACCCGCTAACCGGGTTCTGGAAGTGGGCTATCCGCTGCTCGATGAAGTGTCGATTTACTGGGAGCTGGATGGCCGGATTATCGAATCCCATCACACCGGGGATACCCGGCCGTTCGACAGCCGGCCGATTGTACACCGGAATTTCGTGTTTCTGGTGCCGTCCAATACCGAGCCGGTCACCGCCTGGATTCGTGTGCAGACCCAGGGCTCGGTCCAGGTTCCGATCGCGGTCACCCCGTCCGCCGAATTCCTGGCCAACGAGCAGATTTCGTACGGCTGGCAGACCATGTTTCTGGGTATTGTAGTCGCCCTGGCGCTGTACAATCTGTTCCTGTTCATGATTGTCCGCCATCAAACCTACCTTTGGTATGTGCTGGCCGTTATCTGTTCCGGTGCCGTGCAGCTCAACTTCAATGGCCTGCTGTTCCAGTGGTTCTGGCCGGACCTGCCGTGGATCAACCGTTACTTCACTGTGCCCGTGGTCAGTGCCGCGCTGATTGCGGCCATTGTTTTCACCATGCGATTTTTGCTGGTCAGTCTCCATTCGCGCTGGGGTTACCGTGTGCTTCAGAGCTTGCTGGGCATCAGTGTCATCGGTCTGATCTATGGCTTTGTCGGTTCCTATCAGAGTGGCATCATGCTGATCAGTGCATTAGCGGCTTTTGCCACCCCGGTGGCCTGGCTGATCGGTATCGATGTCTGGCGCAAGGGCCAGATTCTGGGTGGTTTTTATGTTCTGGCCTGGACGCCCTTGCTGCTGGGGCATCTGGTGCTGGCGGTCAGCAAACTGGGCTGGATTCCGCGCAGTCCGTTTACCGAACTGGCGCCCCAGGCCGGGGTGGCGGTTGAGGTGATCCTGCTGTCGTTTGCCCTGGCCTACCGGATCAACATGGAACGCCGGCGCCGGCAACAGGCCCAGGAGCATGCCCTGGAAGTTCAGCGCCAGGCTAACCTGACCCTGGAATCCCGGGTTCGGGAACGCACCGAGGAACTGGAGAAGGCAAACGAGCAGTTACGGGCTATCAGCCTGACCGATGGCCTGACCCACGTCGCCAACCGGCGCCGGTTTGATGAAAAGCTGGAAACCGAATGGAACCGGGCGTTGCGTCACGAGCATGAACTGAGCCTGATTCTGCTGGATATTGACCACTTCAAGCAGGTGAACGACCACTTCGGCCATCTGGTGGGAGACGACTGCCTGGTGGCGCTGGCCTCAATTCTGTCCGATGAGGTCCAGCGCTCAGGGGATCTGGTGGCGCGTTACGGTGGGGAGGAGTTCGCCATTCTGCTGCCCGCTACCGATGTGGCCGGCGCGCAGCAGGTGGCGGAACGGATGCGGCTGTCGGTCGCGCGAACGCCGGTCAACAGTGGCGAGCATATGTCGCCGGTCAGCCTGACCATCAGTCTCGGTGTGGCGACACTGACCCCCAACCGGCAATCCGATTGTCAGGAACTGATTCGCCGCGCCGATGAGGCGCTCTACGCCGCCAAGGCCGATGGGCGGAACCGGGTGGTGGTCTGGCATCCCAAGGCAGTCGCCCCCACCACCAGTTGACCTCAGTTTTTGAGTTTGTACCGGCCCGGCCCCAGGAAAATCAGCGCCAGTGCGGTGAACAGGAAGAAGCCCTGAAGTTCCAGCGCCCAGCCGCCGTTGCCGCTCAGGGTCAACAGCTGGTGGCCATGCACCAGGGCGATGGCAACGATCATGTTGAAAACAATGATCAGGGCGCCGATGCGGGTCTGGTATCCGAGAATCACCATCAAGGGTGCAATAACTTCCCCGATATAGACGCCATAGGCCAGGATCGTGGGCAGGCCATGGCTGGCCAGCTGGCCCTCGATAAAGCCGATGCCATTGAGCAGTTTGGCTATGCCGTGGAACAGCAGTAATCCGCCCAGTGTCAGCCGTACAATCAGTTTTCCCAGATCGGCATTGTCCAGCACGTTTGGCCTCCTCAGTGATGTTCGGGAGCGCAAGAATACTGGTTTTTCAGAGGCAATTCAGTGACGTGTTGTTATTAAACTCAGCACGACGGCCCGAGGGCGAAGCGGATGTGGTTCCGCTCCAGCAGGTTTTCCCAGTACTGTCGCATCCAGTCCCAGGCCTGGTTGTTTACCTGATCAACAAAGGGATCGAGATCCAGGTTGTAGTAATCCGGGGTGCCAGCAATCTGCAGCACGGTAACGGTAATGGCATCGTCCAGCTCGTTGGCGAAGGGTTCACCAATCAGCTCGTGCACCAGCAGATTGGCCCGGGTGGCTTCCAGATCGATCAGTTCACTGGCGCGGATCGAGCGGTTGTTGTCGTGCATTTCCTCCATCAACCGGTGGCACAGGTAGGCGCGAATAAGCAGCCCGTCCAGGCCGTCGTAGCGCACCAGCAGCACCGAGGGCTGAGTGAAATAGCGGATGGCGGCATCAATAAAGGGCTGGAACAGCTCGGTTTTGCCGGCTTCCCGGGCGCAGGCATCCACGCATTCGATCAGCCTGGGCGCCATCTCGATGTATTCCACCGCGAATTGGAACAGCGAGGTTGCCGGTTGATAGCCATCCACCACCACCGAACCCGGCAGCCGGGCGGCTTTCTCTTTCATCTGGCGTAAAAAGGCGCCGGATCGTGCTTCCTGACGCCTTGCCTGATCAATGATTTCAAGGACGGCCTGTGGAGTCATTTCAGGAGATGCCGAAGTCTGAACAATTTGAGGTCGCAAGGCGCCTCCCGTTCTATCAAGGAGTAACCGGAGGCAGGAAAGCAGGGGCTGGCTACCGCAACATGCCTGCCGTTTCTGACTAGTGTAGCCAAGATTTGTCGCCTTGCTGCCTGCACCGGCAAATTTAACGGTTACGGTGTGAGTAGAAAACGTTAGTGAGTATTAAACCACCGGCCCTCACGGGTGTACCGCCAGCACAGCCAGCCCATGCTCCCTGCCCGCGCCAGCATCAGCGTGATGAGCGCAAACCAGAGCCCGTGATTGCCCCATCCGGTGGTCAGCCACCAGACCGGCAGGAAGACAGCCAGCGCTGAAAACAGCATGGTGTTCTGCATTTCCCGGGTCCGGGTGGCGCCGATAAAAACTCCATCGAGCAGAAAGCCCCAGACCGAGGCAAATGGCAGCAGCCAGAGCCAGGGCAGGTATTGCCAGGCGGTAGTTCGCACCGCCTCCAGCCCCGTCAGCAGGCTGATCAGCCAGCGGCCGCCGAGCACGAACGCAACGGTCAGTAGCAACGCCCCCCAGATCGACCAGCGCAGGGCACTCAGGAAGACCATCCGGAACCGGCGCCGGCTATTCTGGCCGATGGCTTCGCCCACCAGGGCTTCGGCGGCATTGGCAAAACCGTCCAGGGCATTGGAAATCACCAGCAAAAAGGTGATCAGCACGGCATTGGCGGCCAGGATGACATCGCCCTGACGGGCACCCTGGGCGGTGAAAAACGCCAGTACCAGCAGCAGCGCGATGGTGCGAACCATGATGTAACGGTTCACCTGCAGAATGGTCAGGTAGTCTGACAGGTGCCCGAACAGTGCACGGGTCAGCCGTTGGCCTTCCGGCATTCTCCGGAGCACGATGGCAAACCCGATCAGGGCGGCGCCGTATTCGGCCATCACGGTAGCCATGGCCACGCCCCGGCTGTTCCAGCCCAGTACCGTGACGAAGAACACGTCCAGCACAATGTTGATACCGTTGGCGATGATCAGCATCACCATGGGGCCGCGGGGGAACTGGGTGCCGATCAGCCAGCCCACCAGGGTGTACTGGCACAGCACCGCGGGCGCACTCCAGATACGGATGGCCGCGTATTCTGCGGCCAGAGCCGACACCTCAGGGCTGGGATTCATCAGCTCCAGACCGATCCGGATCAACGGTTGGTGGAACAGAATCAGTAACAGCCCGATGCCGATGGCCAGCAGGATTGAGCGTAATAGCAGCGCGACCTGAGCAAAGGCATCCCGTTTGCCCCAGGCCTGCGCCGCCAGACCGGTGGTGCCCATGCGCATGAAACCGAAAGTCCAGTACAGAATGCTGAACAGGTTGGCGCCCACGGCGACCGCGCCCAGGTATTCCGGACTGTGCAGATGGCCGAGCACGGCGGTGTCCACCAGGCCCAGCAGGGGCACGGTGAGATTGGTCAGCATCAGTGGCCAGGCCAGTGCCCACAGGCGTCGGTCAATGATGCCGGGCGCACGCTGTTTATTCTTTATGCTTCTCAAAACTCTGCACTTATCTTATTTGGATTTAAGGATTTTTTAGTCTTTTTTTGATCTGTGTCTATACTCAATTTTGATGTATCCATAAGCAGGCTTTCACTCGGGGATTTCCGACGGTTGCGAGTGCCATCGGTAAATTTCGGAGGGATGACGCAAAATCCGACAAGAATAACACTCTGTGGAGACACAGTATGCGCGTGCATGCCAAGCGGGCAGTAGCCCTAGCCGCTGGTCTGTTGTCACCGGCTGTCGTCGTGGCCGACTGGACCATGAACATGACGCCCGGTGTAACCGGCACCAGTAATCAGATTTTCAGCCTTCACATGACCATTCTCTGGATCTGCGTCGCCATCGGTGTGGTGGTGTTCGGGGTCATGTTCTGGTCTATTTTCGCCCATCGCAAATCCCAGGGCGCGAAACCGGCCAATTTCCATGAGAACACGGTGGTCGAAATTCTCTGGACCATCATTCCGTTCGCCATTCTCGTGGCCATGGCCATTCCCGCCACGGCAACGCTGGTGGAGATGTACGACACCACCGAATCCGAAGTGGATATCAAGGTTACCGGCTATCAGTGGCGCTGGCAGTATGAGTATATCAATGAAGATTTTGGTTACTTCTCCAGCCTGTCTACACCCCGGGACCAGATCGAGAACCGCCAGGCCAAGGGTGAAAACTACCTCCTGGAAGTGGACAACCCGCTGGTGATTCCAGTCGGCAAGAAAGTGCGTTTTCTGTTGACCGCCAATGACGTAATCCACTCCTGGTGGGTGCCGGAGTTTGGCGTGAAGAAAGATGCCATCCCCGGTTTTATCAATGAAACCTGGACCCGGGTGGATGAGCCGGGCATTTACCGTGGCCAGTGCACCGAGCTGTGTGGCAAGGACCACGGCTTCATGCCGGTGGTGGTCGAGGCGGTGCCGGAAGAGGAATACAACGCCTGGGTGGCGGAGCAGCGCGAGGCAGCCGAGAAAGAACGCCAGCTGACCCAGAAAGACTGGACTCTGGAAGAATTGATGGCGCGTGGTGAGAAGGCTTATGCCACAGCCTGTGCGGCCTGCCACCAGGCGGATGGCAGCGGGGCCCCCCCGGCGTTCCCCGCGCTCAAGGGTAGCCCGATTGCGACCGGAGATATGACGGCTCACATCGACATTGTGGTGAACGGCAAGTCCGGGACGGCGATGCAGGCGTTCGGTAACCAGCTGAGCGAAGTGGACCTGGCTGCGGTGATTACCTATGAGCGTAATGCCTGGGGTAACAACACCGGCGATATGGTCACGCCCAAGGAAATTTTTGATTACAAGAACCAGCAGTAATCAACGCCAGATAACAACAATCACCAGCCACATCAGAAGGCGGTAACGGGGGTTTTCATGAGTGCGGTTGCAGATACCCACAGCCAGGAACATCACCACGGCCCGGCCAAAGGCATCAGCCGCTGGCTGCTGACCACAAACCATAAAGACATCGGGTCCATGTACCTGATGTTCAGTTTTGCCATGTTCCTGCTCGGCGGCAGCATGGCCATGGTCATCCGGGCCGAACTGTTCCAGCCCGGCCTGCAGATTGTGCAGCCGGAGTTCTTCAACCAGATGACCACCATGCACGGTCTGATCATGGTGTTCGGGGCGGTCATGCCGGCCTTTGTCGGGTTAGCCAACTGGATGCTGCCCTTGATGATCGGCGCGCCGGACATGGCACTGCCGCGCATGAATAACTGGAGTTTCTGGCTGCTGCCCTGCGCCTTCCTGATTCTGGTCTCCACCCTGTTCATGCAGGGCGGCGCCCCCAACTTCGGCTGGACCTTCTACGCGCCGCTTTCCACCACCTATGGGCCACCCAGCACCACGTTCTTCATCTTCGCGGTGCACATCATGGGGGTGTCCTCAATCATGGGCGCCATCAATGTCATTGCCACCATTCTGAACATGCGGGCGCCGGGCATGACCCTGATGAAAATGCCCCTGTTTGTCTGGACCTGGCTGATCACCGCGTTCCTGTTGATTGCGGTCATGCCGGTGCTGGCCGGCGTGGTGACCATGATGCTGATGGACATCAACTTCGGTACCAGTTTCTTTGATGCCTCCGGTGGTGGCGATCCGGTGCTGTTCCAGCATGTGTTCTGGTTCTTCGGGCATCCGGAGGTTTATATCATGATCCTGCCGGCGTTCGGGGCCATCTCCCACATTGTTGCGGCCTTCTCCCGCAAGCCGCTGTTTGGCTATGCCTCCATGGTGTATGCGGTGGGTGCCATTGCCCTGTTGTCGTTCGTGGTCTGGGCGCACCATATGTTTACCGTGGGTATTCCACTGGCCGGGCAGTTGTTCTTCATGTACGCCACCATGCTGATTGCCGTGCCCACCGGGGTGAAGGTGTTCAACTGGGTCACCACCATGTTCCGGGGCTCCCTGAGTTTCGAGGCGCCCATGCTGTTCGCCGTGGCCTTTATCATTCTGTTCACTATCGGTGGTTTCTCCGGGCTGATGCTGGCCATCGCGCCTGCGGACTTCCAGTACCACGATACCTACTTTGTGGTCGCGCATTTCCATTATGTGCTGGTGCCCGGTGCCATCTTCGGCATCTTCGCTTCGGCCTACTTCTGGCTGCCCAAGTGGACCGGCCACATGTACGACGAAACCCTGGCCAAGACCCACTTCTGGCTGTCGTTCATCGGCATGAACCTGGCTTTCTTCCCCATGCACTTCCTGGGGCTGGCGGGCATGCCCCGGCGGATTCCGGACTACGCGCTGCAGTTTGCTGACTTCAACATGGTATCGAGCATCGGGGCCTTTATGTTCGGCGTCAGTCAGTTGCTGTTCCTGTTCATCGTGGTGAAGTGTGTGCGAGGGGGCGAGAAGGCCGCCGCCAAACCCTGGGATGGTGCTGAAGGGCTGGAATGGACGGTGCCCTCACCGGCGCCCTATCACGCTTTCTCGACACCGCCGGAAGTGAAATAACCGGGAGGTCGCCATGGCAGAGCCACAACACGGCAAACGCAGCAACGGTCGGGTGATTGCCTGGTGCATGGCCGGCGTGGTCGGTATGTTCGCCTTCGGCTTTGCCCTGGTGCCCTTGTACGACGTGTTCTGCGAAATCACCGGTATCAATGGCAAGACCGGCGGCCGGTACGAAGCGCAGGTCACCAACCAGGTGGATGCCAACCGCACCGTGACGGTCCAGTTCCTGGCCAGTAATGGCCCGGGCATGTCCTGGGAATTCCGGCCGGTGACCCGCAGCATCAAGGTGCATCCCGGTGAGCCGGTGACCGTCAATTTCTACGCCGAAAATGGCAGCGACCAGGCCATGGTGGGACAGGCAGTTCCCAGCCTGTCCCCGGCTGAGGGCACCCTGTACTTCCACAAGACCGAGTGTTTCTGTTTCAACCAGCAGCCCCTGGAAGCCGGCGAAAGCACAGAAATGCCTCTGGTGTTTATCGTGGATCCGGAACTGCCGGAACACATCACCAAGCTGACACTGTCCTACACCCTTTACGACCAGAGCCAGAAGGCCGAGGTATCGGGTGCCGCCGGGGCAGCAAAAACAACCAACAATAACGGCTAAGCCATCGGAGACAGCTATGGCGGATCACCAGACCTACTACGTTCCCGAACAGAGCAAGTGGCCCATTGTCGCCACCGTTGGCCTGGGGGTCACCCTGTATGGCGCGGCAGCCATCATGGTGAACGGCAACCAGGGTGAAAGCACCACCGGTTCCTGGATCATGTTCTGGATTGGCGCGCTGATCATGGCGTACATGCTGTTCGGCTGGTTCGGCAGCGTCATCCGCGAGAGCCGGGCCGGATTGTACAGCGACCAGATGGATCGTTCTTTCCGCTGGGGTATGAGCTGGTTCATTTTCTCGGAAGTCATGTTTTTTGCGGCGTTCTTCGGTGCGCTCTTCTACGTTCGGATGTTCGTGGTGCCCTGGCTGGGGGGCGAGGGTGATAAAGGCAGTAGCAACATGCTGTGGGAAGGCTTTCAGGCCAGTTGGCCTCTGGTCAGCAACCCCAACCCAGAGGCCTACCCGGGCCCGAAGGAAGTGATCGGGCCCTGGGGCTTGCCGCTGATCAACACCATCCTGCTGGTAACCTCGTCGTTCACGGTGACCATTGCCCACCATGCCCTGAAAGCGGGTAACCGGGCCAAGGTGAAGCTGTGGCTGGGAGCCACCATTGCGCTGGCGGTGGTGTTCATGTTCGTTCAGGGCTACGAGTACATGCACGCCTATCAGGACCTGGACCTGACCCTGAAGTCCGGCATCTATGGCAGCATGTTCTTTATGTTAACGGGTTTCCACGGGGCCCACGTGATGCTGGGTACTTTGATGCTCGCCATCATGCTGGTCCGGATCATCAAGGGCCATTTCACCGCCGACAATCATTTCGGCTTTGAAGCGGCAGCCTGGTACTGGCATTTTGTGGATGTGGTCTGGCTGGGCCTGTTTGTGTTCGTGTATGTGCTCTGAGGCAGATGAAGTCAGGGCGTCGGGTTCAGGGTGAGATCGCCGGTCCAGAGCGCGATCAGCACCACGGCCAGTAATAGCACGCTGAGCGAGACTCGCACCGCCAGTGAGTTCACCACACGGTTGGTTTTACCGCCGTCCCGAATCAGGAAAAACAGCCCGCTGAACAGGCTGATAATGACGGCGAACAGCAGTACGACAATGGCAAGTTTTAACATGAGGAATCCGGTTGTATCAGGTCCGCAGCCTGTTGAGCATTCTGGTGCCGGGAACAACGCCCCGGTTCGTTACCTCACTATAGCAGAGCGGCGCTAAGTGGGTTCCACCTCCCGCCGCTGGCAGTTCGACTGGCGCCTGCTGGTCTTCAGCGGTGTCTTTCTGCCTCTGCTGATCAGTCTGGGTGTCTGGCAGCTGAACCGCGCCGCGGAAAAAACCAGTCGGCTGGAGACCTGGAATTCAGAAAGCGCCGGGTGGGACTGGCAGGATGTGGCGGCTGCAGATGGGTGGCAGGAGGGCCAACCGGTCACCCTGACCGGTTGGTACCGGGAGCAGACTTGGTTGCTGGACAATCGGACCCGGGACGGCCGCGCCGGTTACGAAGTGTTGACGCTTTTTGAGCCGCTCTCAGGCCCTTTGGTGGTGGTCAACCGGGGCTGGGTACCGGCACCGGCCAGCCGTGAACAACTGCCGGAAGTGCAGACGCCTGAGCCTCTGTTTACCCTTCAGGGCCGGCTGGCGGCCTATCCGGAACCTCCGGTACTGGGGGCGCAGGAGCCCGATACACCCGGCTGGCCGAGACGGGTCCAGGCGTTGCCTGAGAGCCGTGTCCGGGCGTTGGGTAAGACGCCGGCCCCGATGATTGTTCACCTTGCCGACAGCCAGCAGCCGGGTGCATACCGGGCGGACCGGGCGCCGGATGTGATGGGCCCGCAGACGCACTACGGATACGCCGCCCAATGGTTTGCACTAGCGGTAGCACTGACTATATTGACTCTGGTGGCGAGTTATAAAAAAGACAGCGAAAGACCCAAGGCAGGAGCCGACAATGACAACGACAACGGCTGACTCTCTCTCTCATTCTGATGGCCCGAGCCCGGCTCAGGTCAGGCGGGGCCGGCGCACCGCCATGTTGCTCTTTGCGGTGGGGTTCGGCCCCATGCTGGTGGCGACGGTCATGTTTTACACCGGCTGGCTTAACCCGACCGGTCAGAGCAATCAGGGGCAGTTGGTGCAACCGCCGGTGCCGGTGGCAGAGCTGAATCTGCAAACCGCTGCGGGGAACCCCCTGCAGGCACGCTTTGGTGTTGATGTCGCCGACCCGAAATGGCTGATGCTGGTGGCCTCGGAGCGTTGCGCGGAAGACTGCGAGCAGCTGCTGTATCTGGCTCGCCAGGTTAACGTTGCGCTTGGCAAGAACGCGCCGCGTGTTGGTCGTGCCGCCTATCTGGGCACGGTACCGGCGGATCTGGAGCGGCGCTGGTCCGATGAGTACCAGTTGATGGAGCGCCTGCAACCGGCCGCTGGCAAGACACCGGCATGGCCCGCCGGGATCAACCCGGAGCAGCAACCGAGAATCCTGCTGGTCGACCCGTTTGGCAATGTGATGATGCACTATGGCAGGGAACATACCGGCAAACAGCTGCTGAAAGATCTGAAGCACCTGCTGAAACTGTCACAGATTGGCTAACGGGAGGCCTGCGGTATGACGGCGATGTCTCCGGAGCAATCCCGGGCAATAGCAAAGAAACTGGCGTTCTGGGCTACCCTGGCCTGTTTGCTGGCAGTGGTGGTGATCATGCTCGGTGCCTGGACACGGCTGGTTCATGCCGGCCTGGGATGCCCGGACTGGCCTGGCTGTTATGGTTTTCTGACCGTGCCCCAGGATGAAACCCGCATCGCCATTGCCAATGCCCGTTTCCCGGAGACCCCGGTGGATGTCTCCAAGGGCTGGCCGGAAATGATTCATCGCTACGCCGCCGGTACCCTGGGACTACTGGTATTCGGGCTGGCCATTGCCTCGGTGCGCAAGCGCAGAGCGGGGCTTCCGGTCAAACTGCCGCTGTTCATTGCCGGCTTTATCGTGTTGCAGGCCGCGTTCGGCATGTGGACGGTTACCCTCAAGCTCTGGCCCCAGGTGGTGGCCCTGCATCTGCTGGGCGGATTTACCACCCTGAGCCTGTTGTTGTTGCTGACCCTGCGGCTCCGGCGGCGGGCACGGGAAAGTGAGGCGCCGCGACCGGCGATGGCGGCATCCCTGGCAAGACTCCGACCCTGGCTGTATGGCGGTTTGCTGCTGGTCATTGCCCAGATTGCCCTGGGGGCCTGGACGGCAGCCAACTACGCCGCCGTTGCCTGTACCGATTTGCCTACCTGTCAGGGTCAGTGGTGGCCCGAGGGCATGGATTTTCAGCATGGATTTGATATCACCCAACATGTTGGTCCCAACTATCTGGGCGGCCAGCTGACCAGCGATGGCCGGGTTGCTATTCACGTCAGCCATCGCCTGGGCGCAGTCCTTGTGTTGGGTTATCTGGCCATATTGCTGGGGCTGCTGTGGCGCCAGCGCGCCCAGAGCGGTCTCGACAGGGCTATCGCTCTGGTGGGCGGTGCCCTGGTGCTCCAGTTCTGTCTGGGGCTGACCAACGTCTGGCTGCACATTCCCCTGATCATTGCCGTTGCCCATAACGCCATGGGCGCTGGCCTGTTACTGTCGATGGTGCACCTGATCTGGCGGCATCATCAGCTGGCCCTGCCAGCACTATCCCCCGCACCTCACACAACAACCATAAACCGGGAGGTTACGGCATGAGCGAGCAAGTGAAGGCGCTGCCGATCCAGAATCCAACGCATGCGAGCACTATTTCCTGGCGCGATTACCTGGAACTGACCAAGCCCCGGGTAGTGGCATTGATGATTCTTACCTCGGTGATCGGCATGCTGCTGGCAGCACCAGGCGTTCCCGAATGGAGCGTGCTGCTGTTCGGCAACCTGGGAATCGCCCTGCTGGCCGGCGCGGCTGCGGTGGTGAACCACGTGGTGGATCAGAAGATTGATACCGTGATGGCCCGCACTCGCAAACGTCCGGTGGCGACTGGCCGGATTGCGCCGCTGGACGCCCTGCTGTTTGCTACCGTGCTGGCGGCCCTGGGTATGGTCGTGCTGGTGTGGCAGGTGAACGAGCTGACCGCCTGGCTGACGCTGGCGTCCCTGGTGGGTTACGCCGGTGTTTACACCCTGTTTCTGAAACGGGCGACGCCACAGAACATTGTCATCGGCGGGCTGGCCGGTGCCATGCCGCCACTGCTGGGCTGGACCGCGGTCACTGGCCAGGTGGAAGGCCACGCGCTGTTGCTGGTGCTGATCATCTTCGCCTGGACGCCACCGCATTTCTGGGCTCTGGCCATCCACCGCAAGGAGGAATACGCCAAGGCTGGTATTCCCATGCTGCCGGTGACCCACGGCAATCGTTACACCGAACTGCATATTCTGCTCTATACCCTGATGCTGCTGGCCGTCAGCCTGCTACCGTTTGTCACAGGCATGTCCGGCGGTATTTACCTGGTGGGCGCCCTGGCGCTAGGCTTGAGGTTCCTGCAATATGCGGTTCGCCTGCTGCGCGGCGACGACCGGCGGGTAGCGCTGAACACCTTCAAATATTCCATCACCTATCTGATGGCGTTGTTTGTGGTGTTGCTGGTAGATCATTTTGTGTTTGTCCCGGCCTGACTGGCCGGGGTTAAGCCTGGTTGGGAGACCCTATGGGGCGGTCGATTCGAATCACGTTGTTTGTTCTGTTGTTGCTGGTGGTGCTGGTGTTCGGCCTGACAGTGGGTCGGCAGGTCTTTCTGGTGGGGGGCGAACCGGCACCGGCGCCGGATCTCAGCCAGTACAACGCCTATGTCTACGACCAGCCACGGCCCCTGGTGGAGTTCTCTCTGACCAACGAGGAAGGAGCGACGGTCACCCGGGAAGATCTCCGGGGCCGGTGGACCTTCGTGTTTGTGGGCTATACCAATTGCCCGGACATCTGCCCCGCTGCCATGGCCAATCTGCGCCGTACCGACCAGTTGCTGTCCCCGGAATTACCCCAACCGGACTATCTGCTGGTCTCGGCAGACCCGGAGCACGATACCCCGGCGAAGCTGAAGGCCTATACCGATTTCTTTGGTGAGCATTTCCACGGCCTGACCGGCGATCTGGACACCCTGCGCCAGGTCGCCAAGAGCGTGAGCGCGGTGTTTGTGCACCGGCAGGTGAATGGCGAGTTGCTGGTGGACCACAGCGGGCATTTTGCCTTGCTCAATCCGGACGGCGACGTTCAGGCGCTGATCCAGCCACCCCACAAGCCGGAACAGCTGGCCGAAGCCTTTGAGCGTATCTACCAGTGGGCCAACGCCAATCGCCAGCCAGGCTGAGGCGAAGGTCTCACTGACAAGCATTGGTTAGTCACCTACACTACCCGGTTTCCGTTGATAACCTGACGACCGGGCCTATGCCATGACTTCTGCAAATACCCCCACCCCCAGGCAACTGTTTACGGTTCTGCTCGCCGGTAGCCTGGTGTTGCTGGTTGTCCACGGCCTTGGCCGATTCATCTACACCCCGTTGTTGCCCTACCTGGTGGCCGATAACCAGTTCAACGCGCCGGATGGAGCTGCGGTGGCCACCTGGAACTACCTCGGCTATCTGATGGGGGCAATGCTGGCCATCCGTTGGCACAGAATCGACCAGATCCGGCTGATGTTGCCTCTTTTCCTGGCGGTTCATGTGGTCACCACGCTGATCGTGACCCAGACCGACCAGCTGACGGTGATTTCTGTCACCCGCTGGCTGAACGGTGTGGCGAACGGCGTGGTATTCGTCCAGGCGCCAGCTCTGATTCTGGAGTGGCTGGTAATGCGCAACCGGGCCTCTCTCAGCGGTCTGGTCTATATCGGTGTTGGTGTAGGGCTGCTGGTGTCCAGCGGCCTGGTTACCGGAACCGCCGGCCTGCTGGAGGGCGCGGAGCGCTGGTGGCCGGCTGCCCTGTTGTCGATTCCCCTGGCCTGGTGGGGTGCCATGCAGTTACGGCAACTGGAGGTACCGGTGCGCCAGCATGATGACGCCGGTAAGGCAGTGGTCAATACCCCGTTGCTGGATCGCGCCAGCATCCCGCTGTTTCTGTCCTATGCCGGGGCGGGCCTGGGCTACATCCTGCCCATGACCTTCCTGCCCCTGTTGGCAAAACTGGAACTGCCTGAGGGCCACGCCTTGCTGGACGGGACCTGGGTGATCGTCGCCCTGTTCACCATCCCGGCGCCCTGGCTGTGGAACAAACTGGGGGCCCTGATGGGAGACTTGCCCGCCCTTCGCCTGAATTTTCTGATTCAGCTGGCCGGTGTACTGGCCACCGTGGTCTGGCCTGGCGCCTTGGGCTTGGTGTTGTGTGCCGCCCTGGTCGGCAGCACCTTTCTGGGCACGGTATTGCTGACCCAGCGCATCGGGCGCGCGCTGCATCCGCATCAGGGCCCGCGCCTGTCGGCAGCGATGGTGGCACTGTATGGCTTTACCCAGATGGTCGGCCCCTGGCTGACCAAACAGTGGCTGGATGCGGGAGGCACCCTGGTGTCGGCTTTCGGCATCGGGGTGGCAGCGTTGGCGTTTGGCCTGGTATTCGCGTTCTTCGTGCCCCGGCCTGAAGCCTGGCATGCCCGCTCCTGAGGCATGGTAAACTGCGGCCACATTCCGGCAAGCACCCCGTACCATGCTCCCGATTGATGGCATCCTCCCAGAACTGACCCGCACACTGGCAAAGACCACCACCGCTTTGCTCCAGGCGCCGCCCGGCGCGGGTAAAACCACCCGGGTACCGTTGGCCCTGCTGGATGCGCCCTGGCGCGATGGCCGCAAAATCCTGATGCTCGAACCCCGCCGACTGGCGGCCCGGTCGGCAGCGCGGTATATGGCCCGGCAACTGGGAGAGGCGCCCGGGCAGACGGTGGGCTATCGCACCCGACTGGATACCAGGGTCTCAGGCACCACCCGGATCGAAGTAGTGACCGAGGGTATACTCACCCGCCTGATCCAGACCGACCCCATGCTGGAAGACTATGCCGCTGTTCTGTTTGACGAATTCCATGAACGCTCTCTGCAGGCCGATCTGGGGCTGGCACTGGTGCGAGAGAGCCAGCAGGCCCTGCGAGAAGACCTGCGCCTTCTGGTGATGTCCGCGACACTGGATACCGCGCCCATTGCCAAGATGCTGGGGGACGTGCCGGTGATTTCCAGTGAAGGCCGGGCGTTTCCAGTGGGTGTCCTTTATCGGCCCTTGTCCCGCAATGCCCGGATGGTGGATCACGTAACGGCGGTGGTGCTGGAGGTCCTGGGAGACCAGGCTGGCTCGGTGCTGGTGTTCCTGCCCGGGGCCGGTGAAATTCGCCGGGTGGCGCAACTGCTGGCGGGACAACTGCCGGCAAACGTGGTGCTGGCGCCCTTGTACGGCAACCTCAAGGCCGACGAACAGGACAGGGCCATTGCACCGGCACCGGACGGTGCTCGCAAGGTGGTCCTGGCCACTGCCATTGCCGAGACCAGCCTGACCATTGAAGGCGTGCGGGTAGTGGTTGATGCGGGCCAGCAGCGTCGGGCCGTGTTTGATCCCAACAGTGGCATGACTCGCCTGGTCACCAGCCGGGTGTCCAAAGCCTCTGCCGAGCAGCGTAAAGGCCGGGCCGGACGGATTGAGCCGGGGGTGTGTTACCGGTTGTGGAGCGAGTCGGAGCAGTTCGGCCTGGCTGAGTTCACGCCAGCGGAGATTCAGGAGGCGGACCTGGCGCCGCTGGTACTGGAGCTGGCCCAGTGGGGGGCTCGTTCACCGGATCAGGTGGCCTGGATTGATGCGCCGCCGCAAACCCACTGGCAGCAGGCGGTGGATTTATTGCAGTGGCTGGATTTGCTGGATGCTGACGGTGCTATTACCGATCACGGCAAGTCCGCCCGGGATCTGGGGCTGCATCCCCGCCTGGCCCATATGGTTATCCGGGGGCGGGCTCTGGGGTTTGGCCAGCTGGCGGCGGAACTGGCGGCATTGCTGGAAGAGCGTGATTTGCTGGGGCCAGGCTCCGGTGCGGATTTGCACGAACGGATCCGGATGGTTCGGGGAGAACGGCCACCCCGTGGTCTCGATACAGGCCGGTTACAGGCGGTGCGGCAGGCGGCGAAACGGTTGTGCCAGGAGCCGGTGTCCCGGAACGAGCCTGTTGCCACCGAGGTGGGCCGGGTATTAGCCCAGGCTTATCCGGACCGTATTGCCCGCCGCCGTTCGGGCGAGGCGCCGCGCTACCAGCTCAGTAATGGCAAGGGGGCGAGCCTGAGAGGCGATGATCCGCTGGCCCGGGAGGACTGGCTGGTGGCCGCGGACCTGGACGGTAAGACCCGGGAGGCGACGATTTATCTGGCGGCGCCAGTGGATCTGGGGGATCTGGAGCAGGACCTGGCTGCGCACATACAAGAACGGGAAGAAGCCCTCTGGGACGACAAGCGGGGCACAGTGGTGGCGCGTCACGTACGCAAGCTTGGCGCCCTGATACTGGCGGAAAAGCCGTTGCAACAGGTGGCCCCCGAACTGATCCAGCAGGGTTTGCTGGATGCCGTCCGTCGCAAAGGACTGGATCGGCTGACCTGGAACGAGGCCGCCCGCCAGTGGCAGGCCCGGGTGCAGTTACTGGCCACACAGTTCCCCGGTCACTGGCCGGATGTGACGGATTCTGCCCTGCTGGCCGGTGTGGAAAGCTGGTTGGCGCCGTTTATGGCCGGCATGCAGCGGTGGTCGGATCTGGCCCGGCTTGATCTGACATCCGCCCTGAACAGCCTGCTCGATTATCCACAGCAACAAGAACTGGATGAACTGGCTCCGAAAGCTCTGGCCATCCCCACCGGCCAGACGGTGACGCTGGATTACACGGCCGACAACGGCCCGGTGCTAGCTGCCAAGCTGCAGGCCCTGTTTGGCTGGACTGAAACACCGACGGTGGCGGGCGGCCGGGTGCCCGTGGTAATCCACCTCCTGTCCCCGGCCCAGCGCCCGCTGGCCGTCACGGCAGATCTCGCCAGCTTCTGGCAGAACGCCTATCCACAGGTACGAAAAGAACTCCGGGGCCGCTACCCGAAACACCCCTGGCCGGAAGATCCGCTTACGGCCCAGGCTCAGCAGGGAACGAAAAAACGCCCTGCTCGCTGATTCGTCCACTGATCAGCTGCACCGGAACAGGCTCAAAATAGAGGTTGCGAACGGTAATGTGCTGGCCGGCCGGTGCACCGAGTTGGTTCGCCGCCATTTCTTCCAGTGTGACTTCATCGTGTGGCGCCGTGCTGTCCTTGAAGCTGTCTGCCAGCACCCAGAGCGGTTTTTCCTCGGCCCTGGCCAGCAAGGCCAGCGGATAACTGCCCGCCTTGTTGAGAAAGTGGCCATCGGCCAGCCAGGTGTCACAGCCGCACAGCACCAGGTCCGCCTTCGGAACGAACAGCCCCATCTGGGCATCGGTGATCACCGTCACCCGAACGCCCAGTTCATCCAGTTCCCGGGCCAGGGTAAAGCCCTCGTTGCCTGGGCTGCTCTGGGTGCAGATTACCGAGAAGTTGCGGCCCTGCTGTACCAGTAAACGGAACAGCGCCAGCACCTGGGAGCTACGGCTGTGCGTGAAAATTTTGGCCCGCTCGGGAATCCGTGTCGTGGCGATTTCCGCCACACGCTGGTTGGCGGAGGCGATCTGCTCCAGAACCGAGTCCACCATGGGCAGCGCCTGTTCAGCCGCAGAAGCAACGGCCTGGTGGCCCACCAGGCCCGGGCGTACCCGATCAATGGCGTTGGCCAGCGGCACCATGCTGGGACGGGCTTTGGCAAGGTCGGTCAGTAGTTGTTCGAGTGCGTCCGTAGAGACTCCACCCGCGGCCAGCCATTGGCGCACCAGCGTCAGCGCTCTGGTTGCCAGCTGGGCGGCACCGGATTGGGTATCAGCGCGTACGGTTTCGATAATATTGCAGGCCCGGGAATCGGGTTCAGGGGTGCCCATGGCAGGCTCCGGTAAGTCAGCGAGTGATTACCGGAGCTTAGCAGCCCGTGGCCGTTACCGGATGATGGACCGGCTCTTTTCCAGATACACCGCGCCTTGCTCTTTCACGGTATCCGGGGCTGCGTGCTCGGAAGCCTTGTGTACTTTCTCCAGCCGCTCGGCAATGTCTTCCAGCTCATGGTCCAGTTTGCCCAGGGCATTTTCCAGAGTGTAGGTGAGCTGATGGACTTCGCTCATCGCCTCTGGTGTCAGATCACCGGCCAACACCTGCTCAAGCCGGTTGTTGTACTCGGAGAAATTGGCCACCGCCTGCTCCAGGGTTTTCGAGGGTTCGCCTTTGTAGTGATCGTACTCATCATCGGCGAAGGCCGGAAGGGTGAACAGCAGGGTGGCAGCGGCCAGCATCAGGTGTTTTGTCATGGTCAGTTCCTCATTAGTGATAACTAATGCGAATTATTGTCAGTATCATTAACTGTGACCATGAGATCGGTCAATTTACGCATAAAATAACCCTTGCCAGGGTTCCAAAGCTGGATAAAATGCAGCCAATTTTCACTCTGTGCGGCTGTCACCATGCACCTTGTCTCATTCAACGTGTTCCGTACCCTTGGCTTTCCCGACACCACTGTACTGAAGCCCGAGCATTTCCTTCGCCACAAGCCGCTGTTGCAGGAGGCGGACTGGGTACTGTTCCCGGAATACTGGCAGATCAACGCCCTGGTGCATGGCTTGAAGTGCCGGGTGTTCCCCAGTATCGCCAGTTATCGCATTGGTCACGACAAAGTGGAAATGACCCGCGCCTTTCAGACCGTGGCGCCGGAACACACACCCTGGACCTTGATTGAAGCCAATGGTCCACAGGAACGTGACATGCTGTGGGACACCATGGCCCTGCCTTTCGTGGCCAAACTACCCAAGGCCAGCATGGGCGAAGGTGTGTGGTTGATCGAGTCCCGGGCCGACTGGCTGAAGTATTGTGATCGCACAGACGTGCTCTACGTGCAGGAGTACCTGCCGATCGATCGGGATGTGCGGGTAGTCGTGGTGGGTGATCGGGTGGTGACCGCCTACTGGCGTACCCAGTCGGAGCAGGGGTTCTACAACAACGTCGCCAGGGGTGGCCAGATTGTGGCTGGTGATGTGCCGGCGGTGGCTACCGATCTGGCCCTGCGTCTGGCCCGGGAGCTGGAAGTCGACCATGCCGGATTTGATATCGCCCTGGTGGAAGGCTATCCCTACGTGCTGGAATTTAACCGTCTGTTCGGCAATCAGGGCCTGGGTCAGGGCAGTGATCTGAAAGATGCCATACTGGATTATCTGCAGCGCCAGAGTCGGCCCCAGGACCCGGATGGTCCCACCGAACCAACGCCGCTGTGGCCAATTGCGGTCTGAGGCAGAGACAAACCGGTCAGGCCCGAACGTCGATCATGCTGCCCACATTATCTGAGGGGTTGGCGCCGGCTGTCGCGACAGATGTTTCGGTCAGGCCTTCAAGCAACTGAAGTGCACCTTGTTGGGCTATGTCCATGGACTTTTTCAGAACGGCCAGTTCCGCCTGTTCCTGAACCCGTTGTTGCTTGAACTGGGTATAACTGGATGCAATTCCGGCAATGTCAGACACGCCAACCCCCTCTAGGGTTGATTCATTTGCAAACAGGCTAGCATGATCCCCTGAAAGTGTCGGTAGCTGTTAACCGACAGTAACAAGTTTTCCTGTCGCTGAACCCTGAATCAGAGGCACGCGTGGCGCACCGTTGACCGGTGCGTTTATGGGTATAACTGCGCATTTGCGGTGATTGGAAAAAGGCCCGATGATCGCGCCATTCACGGGTAATACAGCCAGTCTGTGCTACCCTTTTTTTATGCCCGTTTACCCTGTGGAGGGACACACCACCCATGATCCAGACGCCTAACGCCGATATCGCCGACTACTACAGTGCCGAGACTTTCAAGCGGATCAAGGACTTTGCCGACGGCAAGGAAACCCCGTTTGTGGTGATCGACACCCAGACCATTGACCGTCAGTACGAAGAGCTGGTGGAAGGGTTTCCTTACGCCAAGGTCTATTATGCGGTGAAGGCCAACCCGGCCCCGCAGATTCTGACCATGCTGCGGGACAAAGGCGCGAATTTTGATATCGCTTCGGTGTATGAACTGGACAAGGTGATGGCCCTGGGTGTGACCGGCGACCGCATCAGTTACGGCAACACCATCAAGAAGGCGAAAGACATTCGCACCTTTTACGAAAAGGGTGTGCGCCTGTATGCCACGGATTCCGAGGCAGACCTGCGCAACATTGCCAAGGCTGCCCCGGGCTCAAAAGTGTATGTGCGTATTCTGACTGAAGGCACCCTGACCGCCGACTGGCCGTTGTCCCGCAAGTTTGGCTGCCAGACCGATATGGCCATGGATCTGCTGATCCTGGCTCGTGATCTGGGCCTGGTGCCCTATGGTGTGTCGTTCCACGTCGGTTCCCAGCAGCGCGAAATCGGTGCCTGGGACGCCGCCCTGAACAAGGTAAAGGTGATTTTCGAGCGCCTTAAGGAAGAAGACGGCATTGAGCTGAAGATGATCAACATGGGCGGTGGTTTCCCGGCCAACTACATTACACGGACCAATGAACTGGGGGTGTATGCGGAGGAGATTGCCCGTTTCCTGCACGAGGACTTTGGTGACGACCTGCCCGAGATCATCATCGAGCCGGGGCGATCGCTGATTTCCAATGCCGGTGTGTTGGTCAGCGAGGTCGTGCTGATTTCACGAAAATCCCGTACCGCCCTGCACCGCTGGGTGTTTACCGATGTCGGCAAGTTTTCCGGGCTGATCGAGACCCTGGACGAGTCCATCAAGTTTCCGATCTGGACCGAGAAGAGCGGTGAAGGTGAGGATTGTGTGATCGCCGGGCCGACCTGTGACAGTGCCGATATCATGTACGAGCATCACAAGTACCCGCTGCCGCTGAATCTGGCGATCGGAGACCGGATGTACTGGCTGTCGACCGGGGCCTATACCACCACCTACAGTGCCATTGAATTCAACGGCTTTCCTCCGTTGAAGGATTACTATATCTGACCGAAGGTCAGTGAGGTATCTCAGAAAGGATCAGCTTGCGGGCTGATCCTTTTTTCGTTTCAGGTCCAGAGTGAAAGCCAGGGGTAATACCAGCAGGCTGTAGGCCACCATGGCCATCACGGCATGACGGGTGTCGCCAGTCCAGTCGGCGAGCAGGCCGCCGAGCATGGGTACCGAGAAGGCCATGGTATAGCCCACCAGGAAGGTGCCGGCAGACAGCCGTCCGGTTTCGGCGGAGTTCACCAGCAAAGGCGGCAGAGCCACCAACAGGATCAGCAGAATGCCGGCCACGAAGCTCATCAGCGTGGCGCTGGCAATGAACCACCAGCCTTCGAGCACCAGAGTGCCGGCGGTGCCGGCAATGCTGAGAACCGCCGTGACGACAATGAAGGTACGGCGGCCGACCCAGGCCCGTGCCATTTTCAGCATCACCAGCGAGGCAAAGACCTGGGCGATGTTGTACCAGAACAGGGCCTCGGACAGCAGGCCGATACGCCCCTGTTGTTCCAGCAGGTTACCCATGTAGGCGTTGAGGCCGAAGAACATGGAGCCGGAAAGCCCCAGCAGCAGGCCCAGGCGCAAGGTGAGCGGGTTTTTCCAGTCGGGCAGCCAGGCGGCTTTGCGTGCGGGCCGGGCCAGGTCCCGTTTGGGCAGAAACAGGGCGGCGACTACCAGCAGGGCCGGCAGCGACCAGGCCAGCATGGTGGCGCGCCAGCTGTTGTCCAGCAACGGCATAAGAACCGGCAGGGTAATACCGGCACCGATGAACTCACCCATGAGCATGCCGTTCATGTAGATGGCCGAGCCCAGAGCAATGTGATGGGGTTCGAGCCAACGCGGCAGCAGGGCTGGCAGCGCTGGCTGCATCATCGCCACACCCAGGCCCATGACGGCGCTGGCTATCATCAGGGTGAAGGTATCGGGCACCAGGCCACGGCCGGCGGAGCCGATGACCATGATCACCATGGCCAGTGCCAGGGTGTTTCGCGGGCCGATGCGGGAGATGGCCAGCGAACCGGGCATGGCGCCAATGGCCAGCATCAGGATGGGCAATGTGGTCAGGGCGCCGGTCAGTGCCTGGGTCAGGGCCAGTTCATCGCCAATGAAAGGCGCCAGCGGCGGGGCCACCAGTACGGGTATACGCAGGTAAACACCGGCCAGCCAAAGCAACACCGCCACCGGCAGCAATCGGGCTGGCGGTGGCGGTGTGGTCGCGGCGGTTTGAAATGCCACGGCGGAGCGAATCAGTCTTCGCTGGTATCCGGCAGGTAAGCACCGTCTTCGTCGTGCACTTCCTGGCCGGTTACCGGCGGGTTGAAGGCACAGATCAGGCGCATGTCTTCAGTGCCGCCGTAGAGCGTGTGCTGATCATGCTTGTCGAGTGCATACAGGGTGCCGTCGGTAATCTCGTGTACTTCACCGGTGGCTTTGTCCAGAATCTTGCCGTTACCGGCGACGCAATAGACGGCTTCCAGGTGGTGCTTGTACCAGAGGTTCAGCTCGGCGCCGGCGGGGATGATGGTCTCGTGAAAGGAGAAACCCATGCCATCTTTCTTCAGCAGCATGCGACGGCTGGTCCAGCCCGGGCCGTGAACTTCACGCTCGGTACCGATAATGTCTTGCACTCGTACGATTTTCATTCGCATTCCTCATTTTGTGATGGAATAGCCATACAGTATAAACATGCGGCTCAGGCTCGATTCAACCGCCAGTCGTCGTATGCCGCCATGGCCTGCTCGATGGCGGCGGCAAATTGTTCCCTCTGCTGATGGGTCAGAGCTCGCTGTTTCCGGCACCGTTCGAAGGCTTTCTGGATTTCCCGCCGGCTGGCTTTGTCGAGCTGTTCCAGCCAGTGATGGTCGGCTGGTTCCAGTTCCAGCAAATCCCGCCCGGCGTGGTTTCGCTGGCTGATATGCCACCAGTGATCCACCGCCCGCCCTAACACAACATAGCCGAACTGACTGTCCTGTACAGGCCCGAAGCTGGCGGTTTTCAGGCCGTCCTTCATGGGCCCGATGCTCAGTGCCGGCAAAACCAGGCGATCCCCGTAGAAGTAACTGCCGGCAGCGCCAATCAGCCCCCCGAGCAGGGCGCCGGTGCCCAGCGACGAGCCAAACGTCAAGGCATCAATGCCGGCACCGCTCACCGCTCCGGCACCAAAGCCCGCGGTGGCCAGGTAGCGCTTGCTGACCGCCCAGTGCTTGCGAGTGTCCTCGGAAAACAGATCGTGCTGGCTGTGCCATTGGAGTTCGGCTTCCTGGCGGCGTATGCGCTGATGCTGGTACAGGTGCTCGATGTCGATCCTGAGGGCCTGTTCCCGGTGGCGTTGGTGCCGGTACCAGCGATCCCTCAGGGTCTCGGCGAGGCTGGCATCGCTGGTTTCGGCGATCTGGTTAAGCGTCAGTGTGCGTCGTTCCTGATATGACATCAGGTCTTCCAGGGCTCGGGCAACCAGGCCAGCCGCCTGTCGCCGGCGCTGGCGGCGCTGTTCGGACAGGAACCGGGTGGCCCGTTCCAGCGGCGTCTCCCAGTCCGGTTCCAGCTGGCCGAAAGCCCGTAACAGGCTAAGATGTTGCTCAAACGGGGCGCGAACAGCGTCGAACTTGCGGACAACCTGAAAGAACTGGCCCAGTGCGGCCTGCCAGGTGTCGCTGTAATCGTCCTCACCAATACTGTTGATCAGCGCCAGGCTCGGACGCCCGGTCCAGCGCAGGATGGTCATTTCCGCCTCGTGCTCGGCACTGTAGGGCACCGAGCCATCCACCACGTAGATGATCCCGGCGCCTTCCACGATCGGTGCCAGCAATTCACATTCATCGACAAACCGGTCATCGCCCCGGTGCTGGAGCACAAAAGCCCGCACGGTTTCCGGGTGATCCGAGGCGGAAATGCTGTGGGCTTCCAGCCACTGCAACACCCGCCGTGGGCGCTGGAAACCGGGGGTGTCCACCAGGGTATAGAGTTTCTGGCCGTCAACGGTCAGGGGATAGTCCTGCCTGGCCCGGGTGGTACCGGGTTCCAGGGCAATGGCGATAGCGTCGTTCTGGGACAGGGTGGCGACGACACTGGATTTGCCCTTGTTCGGGTGGCCGACCACGGCGAATACCGGAGCATTGGTCATGGCTGCGCGCTCCCGGCCAGATAGGGGTTGGGCTCGCCGGTAGGCGGTAAGGCGACCGAGGCAAAGCCCGGAGCCAGGCGTTCGGTAAACCGAAGCCAGGGTTGAACCAGATGGCTCTGCGGCGGCTGGTTCGGGTTACTGGCCAGCGGCAGCAGGGTTACCCGGCTATTTGAGGGCCAGCGCTTGCGGGCGGTTTCCAGAAAATCGTGCAGCTCGCCGGTGGGTGGCTCCCAGCTGCGGGTGACGACAATGACTGCCGGATGTTTCTGGCTGGCCAGGTGGACGCCCACTTGTGCCAGTACCTCGTCGTCCTGGGCCAGAGTGGCCCGGCCTCCGGCCCGGAAAGTTCGGGAATCCGGTGCCTGCAGGCGTTGGGGCAACTCCGGTTCGCCGGCACCGGCCCAGCAGATCATCAGCGGGGTGTCCGGCAGTTGCTCTGGCCGGGCCCGGGTGCGGGTGTCTGGCAGGTCGGCGGCATCGTTGTGGCTGCTGCCGGTATCCAGGGTGGCGGTTTCCATCCGGTATAGCAGGGCCCGCATGCCGGGGTGGCCGGCCAGCAGGTGAGTGGCGCGGCGGCGCAGCAGAGCCTGACTGAGAATCAGCAGGAGCACACGCGGGATCACCGTCCAGGTCAGCCATAACATGACCACGAAAGGCCACCACAGGCCCCAGCGTGAAGGCTCAACTCCGGTTGTGACGGGAGCGGCGCGAAAGAACCGGGTTACCTCCACCAGCTCCAGGGATGGCACCGCGGAAGGCCACAGCCAGGACCAGGGCGCCGCCAGGGTGCTGACCAGATGGTGGTAGCCGGAAGCGGCGGTATCCAGAGTGGTGCTCCAGCCAAAGGCCAGGTCCTGGACCACCACCATGATCAGCAGCGTGGCCAGGCCGGCAAGACCAAAGGCAACGCCGCCGGCGTGGGCCGCCCGCGCCATCAGCAGTGGCTGGAGCCGGGCCCGGGTCGGGCTGGCGTGGTGCAGGTGCAGCCGTTTCAGCAACCAGCGCCAGGGTTGCCAGCCGATCATGGCCTGAACCGTGGTGGCCAGGGCCAGCAGTAGCTGGAGCAGCACAAACGCCAGAATCACGGTGATGTTGATGCGCTGGCCGCCGTCATAGAACAGCAGACCCAGTATGGTCACTATGCCCATCAGGCAGCCGGCGCCTGCGAAGCCGCTGGTTACCCGGCGCCAGAGTTTCAGTTCCCGACGGCCAGCCGTCACGGTGCCGCCGGGGCCGGACAGTCGATCCATGTGTGCCAGCCAGCGCGAAGGGCTGGGCTTTATTCCCTGCTGTTCGCAGTCCAGAGCAAAGCGCCGGTCCCGGCGGTGGAGAAAGGCGGGGGGCTGATCCCTGTCCCGCTGGACGCGGTCGTCAAAATCCAGCAGCAGACGAAGGGGGTTCGGGCTCATGCAGTGTCCTGATGCAAGTTCGGTCGTGGGTGCTTTGCTGTTAGCATATAGGCAATTACGATCCTGATACCAGCCAATGGACGCGCCATGCCCCATCACCTGATGAATCTGCGCCATGTACCCGACGACGAGGCCGACGAGATCCGGGCTCTGTTCGAGGAGCATGAGGTGCGCTACTACGAGACCCCGCCCAGCCGATGGGGCATCAGCATGGGCGGCTTCTGGGTTCAAGATGCGGACGAAGCGGCCCGGGCCAAGGCGTTGCTGGACGATTACCAGCGCCAGCGTTTTCAGAGCCAGCGCCAGGCTTATGAACAGGGCCTGGCCCGCGGCGAAATCGGCGGCATCGGCTCCATGTTTCGACGTTATCCGCTGCGGACTCTGGCGGCCTGCCTGGCCATCGCTGCAATTGCGGCAATCAGCTTGTTGCCCTTTGTCCGAGTAGGGTAGTTTCGCTGCCCGGTGTCTGGTTTTTCAGACAGTGTTCGGTCTGCCGGACAGTCTGCGGCCAGCGGCGATGCTGCGCGCGTGCCATGCCATTGCGCGCGCAACCGCTGTCCGGAATTCCGGAATAGCCCCCTCTCAAGTGCCAGTAATTTTTCATTTTTCTAAATATATTCATGGTCTTGTCCGGTTGGCACAGGATCCGCATGGGCCGTGGCGCCCATGGGGCCGATTCAACAACAACAAACAAGGACCGACCATGAAACGAATGATGCTCTGCACCCTGATAGGTGCTGCCACGGTAACGCTCACTGCCTGCAAGAAGGACGAGGTGTTCAACTCCTTGCCTGATTTCCTGGTGAGCGATGTCCAGCAGTTTGCTTACGATGGCAATACCGATGATCTTCTTACCGCTGGCCTGGGGCCGGAGGGTCTGGCCAGTGCCACACCACCGGCGTTTGTCGATGCCCTGAATCCGACACCGGCAGAGTTGCGCCGGCTGGCCATCTACAACAATTACCGGGCGCTGGTGGATACCGCACCCGGCGGAGGTTATGGCAGCCTGTTTGGCCCGGCCGTGGGTAACGCCAGTGGCCGAATTCCGGGCCAGGAATTCATTGCCCTGATGCAGGTGCCGGGCGCCACTGTGCCGGTGACGGTAATGGCCCAGGTGCCCGACAGCTTTGATCCGGATTTTCCGTGCATGGTAACCGCGCCCTCCTCGGGTTCCCGCGGGATCTACGGCGCCATTGGCACCGCCGGGGAGTGGGGCCTGAAAAAGGGCTGCGCAGTGGTTTATACCGATAAAGGCACCGGTACCGGCGCCCATAACCTCGCCACAAACACCGCCCAGTCCGTGAACGGAACACTCACCATGGAACCTGAAGAAGCCTTGTTCCGGGCAGATCTGGACGCTCAGAGCCGGGATGATTTCAATAGCCAGTGGCCGGATCGCTTCGCCTGGAAACACGCCCATTCCAAACAGAACCCGGAGGCAGACTGGGGCCGGCATGTGTTGCAATCCATTGAGTTCGGCTTCTATGTGCTGAACACACTCCATGGCCGGGAACTGGGTAATGGTGAAACTCTCCGGACCATCAACCCGAGGAACACCCTGGTGATTGCCTCCAGTGTTTCCAACGGCGGCGGAGCCTCGGTGCGGGCGGCGGAACAGGACGAGAAAGGCCTGATTGATGGTGTGGCGGTGTCTGAGCCCAATGTGAATCCGGCTGTGGACCGGCGTTTCAGCATTCGTCAGGGCAATGGCCCTGCACTGACGGAACACAGCCGCAGCCTGCTGGATTACACCACCGCGCTGGCGGTGTACCAGGGTTGTGCCAACCAGGCCCCCGGCATCCGCGATCTTGCCCCCCTGAACGGCATGTTCAACCCGCCGGCGACTGGCCAGAACATCTGCCACTCCTTGTTCAACAAGGGGCTGGTGTCTGGCGCAACCAAGGATGACTGGGCCCTCGATGCGCAACGGATCCTGAACGAGGACTTCGGCGTGCAGCCGGAGCAGAACCTGCTGGCGCCGGTGCATTTTGGCCTGGCGGTCGCCCAGAGCATTGCCATGACCTACGCCAATGCCTATGGCCGCGCGGGTGTTGAAGACCGATTGTGTGGCCTGAGCCTGGCGGCGACCGGCAGTGCCGGCGCGGTGGTGCCACTGGCGCCTGCTGCCGAGGCGTCGCTGTTTGCGGCGAGTAACGGCATTCCGCCCTCCGCCGGTGTCAATCTGGTCTACGACAACGCCGAGGGCCAGCCCACGAACCTCGCCGTTAGCGCCTCGCCCAGTTCCAGCCAGGTGGATTACGGTCTGGACGCCCTGTTGTGCCTCAGAAGTCTTGCCGAAGGCAGGGATGTGGTTACCGGCGAGCCCCTCGAGGGCGTTCAGGCTGAGCTGCACGAAGCCATTAGCCGTGGCATTTCAGCGGTGCGGGCCAGCGGAGACCTGCAGCGCAAGCCGACGGTGTTTGTCACCGGACGGGCCGATGCCATCCTGCCCATCAACCACACCTCCCGACCCTATGTCGGCCTGAACCAGGCAGTGGAAGGCCGCCACAGCAACCTGCGCTATTACGAAATTCTCAACGCCCATCACCTGGACGTGCTCAACGGCTTTCCGGGCATCGGTGACCGCTATGTGCCGTTGCATCACTACTACTTTCAGGCGCTGGATCTGGTGTGGGCCCATCTCACCGACAAGCAGCCGCTGCCGCCCAGTCAGGTGGTGCGCACGGTGCCCCGGGGCAGCCTGACCACGCCCCTGACCCTGGCGAACCTGCCGCCCATTCAATCCGAACCGGCGGAAGCGGACCGGATTGTCTTCACCGGTAACCAGTTGCAGATCCCGGACTGATTACCGACGGTTGAATGCCACCTTTGGAGGTTTGCCCCCGCACCGGGGGCTTCCTATACTCCCGTGACGGCGTCCGGAAATCCGGACGCCCAAGGATTGCCCATGAAACCATCCCCACCCGTGAGCACGCGGACTATGAGCGAGTTGTTTACCAACAAGAACAAGAGCGGCCTTACCCGTGACCTGATCGAAGCCCTGTTTCCCATGTTTGAGGAGGCCAGTGCCGGTGCCATTGCAGTGGATCGGGAAACCAACATTACCTGGATCAACGGCAGTTATTCCCAGTTGCTGGGGCTCGGGGATCCTTCGCAGGCGATCGGAAAGCCGGTGCGCAAGGTGATACCGCAGACCCGGATGCCAGAGGTGATTGAAACCGGCAAACCTCTGTTGCTGGACATCATGGAGCACAATGAGCAGCAACTGGTGGTCACTCGGTTGCCGTATTACGACGATCAGGGCGGCATTGTCGGTGCTGTTGCCTTCGTGCTCTACGATGACCTGCAACCACTGACACCGCTGGTGTCCAAATACCGGCGCCTGCACCGGGATCTGGCTGCTGCCCGCAAGGCCCTGGCGAAGAAAAGCCGTGGCACCCGCTACAGTCTGGGCGATTTTGTCGGTGGTAGTCCGGCGGCCCTCGAAGTAAAGCGCCGGGCGCGACTGGCGGCAGGCCGGGACATGCCGGTACTGCTGCTGGGGGAAACCGGCACCGGCAAAGAGGTGTTAGCCCAGGCTATCCATGCGGTGTCGCCCCGGGCAGATAAGCCCTTTGTTGGTGTGAACGTGGCTGCGGTGCCGGAAAACCTGCTGGAGGCGGAATTCTTCGGTGTCGCCCCGGGCGCGTACACCGGTGCAGACCGTCGTACCCGGGAGGGCAAGTTCCAACTGGCCAACGGGGGCACGCTGTTTCTGGATGAGGTGGGGGATATGCCGCTGCCGTTGCAGGCCAAGCTGTTGCGGGCGTTGCAGGAGGGGGAAATTGAGGCTCTGGGCTCGAACAAGGTAACGACAGTGGATGTGCGGGTGATTGCGGCCACCAGTCGCAATCTGGAGGCCATGATTGCCGAGGGCAGCTTTCGTTCAGATCTCTATTACCGGCTGAATGTGCTGGAGATCAATATCCCGCCCCTGCGGGACCGATTGGCCGATCTGGGCGTGCTGTGTGAAGCCCTGCTGGGTGAAATCTGTGAGGGCCAGGACATGCGTGGCGAAATTACCGATGCCGGCGTCGCGGCCCTGGGCAGTTACGACTGGCCGGGCAACATCCGGGAATTGCGCAACGTGCTGGAGCGGGCCCTGACCATGAGCGAAGACGGTGACCTGCTGGATGCCGATGCCATCTTCAAAGTATTACCCCGTGCTGGCCAGCGTCTGGTCTCTCCGGTTCCCGCCCGCTCTGTGCGGCCGCTGGCCCGCATTGTGGCTGAGGCCGAAGCCCAGGCCATTGAAGAGGCCCTGGTGACCTGCCGCGGTAACCGTACCAAGGCCGCCCGGCTGCTGGGGATTTCCCGTTCTGTACTCTATGAAAAACTGGCCAAGCTGTCCTGAAATCCGGACATATGTCTGGATATCGGGACAACTGCGTACTACTGAGGTCTATATGTGTCTTTATATCCGGACGATTTGTTCGGTTGATCCTCACAAGAATCTATCTAACACTTTGAAAAACAATAACTAATTTTTTCTGGTATGCCCCGTGCTTTGAGCCGTGTGCAGGACGTCAGAACAATGCAGACAACAAGACTGGCGTTACCCGTTGGACCCGCGAGACCCCCTGTCCGTCTGTTCCTGCATTGTCTGACTATACTCAGATAAGGCCGTCAAAGGCCGCACACAACAACAAAGCAAGGAGACTTGCCAATGAAACTTCTCAAGGCTCTCACCGGTGTTGCCGGTGCGATTGCTCTCACCACCGGTTCTGCCTTCGCCGATGATCTTCGCTGGAAAATGCCGGTTGCTTTCGCCACCAACCTGCCTGGCCTGGGTTCACCAGCGGCCTGGGTAGCCGATAACCTGACCACGGCTTCTGATGGCAGCATTCAGGTTCGTGTTTACGAACCCGGAAAGCTGGTTCCACCATTCGATATTCTCCAATCTGTCTCTGATGGCAAGGTCTCCGCTGGTTACACCTGGATCGGGTACGACCAGGGCAAGGTGCCGGCGATTCCACTGTTTGCGGCCGTGCCTTTCGGAATGAAGCCCTGGGCCTACATCGGTTGGTACTACTACGGTGGCGGCCACGAGTTGTTGCAGGAAACCTACGCCAACAAAGGCTTCAAGGTACATGCCCAGCTGTGTGGCATTATCGGGCCCGAAACGGCGGGTTGGTATGCCGAGCCGATTGAGTCACTGGAAGACTACAAAGGCCTCAAAATCCGCTTTGCGGGCCTGGGCGGCAAGGTTCTCGAGAAGCTGGGTGCGTCTGTCACCATGATGCCGGGTGGTGAGCTGTATCAGGCACTGGAGAAAGGAACCATTGATGCCACGGAATTCTCCATGCCTGCCATTGATCAGATCCTGGGCTTCAATCAGGTGGTCAAGTACAACCTGTTCCCCGGCTGGCATCAGCAGTTCACCGCACAGTACATGCTGATCAACCAGGATGAGTGGGACCGCACCACTGAAGCCCAGAAAGCGCTGGTTGAAGCCTCCTGCACTGCAGCCACTACTCGTGGTCTGGCCGAAGGTGAGTACAAGAACGGCAAGGTTCTGGCGGAGTTCCAGGACAAGGGCGTTCAGGCCGACCAGATTCCCCGCGATGTCCTGCTCAAGCTGAAAGAAGTGACCGAGGAGGTGCTCAAGGAGGAAGCATCCAAGGATGCTGACTTCAAACGCGTCTATGAAAGCCAGCAGGCGTTTATGGAAACCTACAAGGTGTGGGATACCCGCGCCTACGTTCCGGCGGATCTCTAAGGTCCGGGGCTGACTGCGGGGGCCGGGCGATGACCGGTGCCCCCTGATCGAGTCTGGATGGCCCTGCGGGGCCATCCCTGTTTACCCGTAGGCTTTCTGAACGAGGAACGGTTGTATGGCAGTGTCTGATAAAGGCTCACCGCCTGAGGTGCACGCGTCGGCGTCGGACGCCGGTCAATTTATTCATCACCACACCGAATTTCCGACCACCCGGTTCAGCCAGGTTCTGGACGGTGTGATTTCTGCGATAGGCAAGAGTGCTTCCTGGCTCTGGTTTGTGGTCACCGGCGTGATCATTTATGCCGTGGTGGGCCGCTATGCGTTTGGTATGGGCTCGGTCACCCTGGAGGAAGTCCAGTGGCACCTGGCCGGCGCTGGTTGGTTGTTGGGGCTGGGCTATACCCTGGTAACTGATGATCACGTGAGGGTGGATGTCATCCATGAGCGACTGTCGCTCAGGGGCCAGGCCTGGATTGAACTGTTTGGCCTGCTGTTTCTCTTGTTGCCGTTTCTGGGATTGGCGGTCTACGAGATGATTCCCTATGCAGTGAGTTCCTGGGAGCAGGGCGAGACCAGCCAGGCACCGGCGGGCCTCCCTTACCGCTGGATTCTCAAGGGCATTCTGGCGCTGTCTTTTGCCCTTCTGATCATAGCGGCCCTGTCCCGTCTGCTGAAAGTTACCGCTTTGCTTTTCGGCTTTCCGAAGCCAATCCGGGTCGAGTCCGGTGAGAACAAGAAAGAGGATGCGTCCTGATGGAGCTTGAAACCCTTTTTGTAATTGGCATGTTCCTCACTTTCGGGGCGCTGTTGATGACCGGTTTTCCGGTTGCGTGGGTGTTGGGTGGCACCGCGGTTATCTGGACCGTTGTAGGTGTCGTTGCCGTTGAGAATTTTGGTGCCAACTTATGGTTCGACTACTCCTCCTCCATGGGGCTCGTCCCCGAGCGAATCTGGAAGGTGGTAAGTAGCGAGACCCTTGTGGCCCTGCCCATGTTTATCTTCATGGGCATCATGCTCGACCAGTCCGGTGTGGCCGAGCGACTGATGAACAGCATGGTCAAGCTGTTTGGCGCTGTTCGCGGCGGCTATGCGGTTACCGTAATTGTGATCGGCGTACTGCTGGCTGCGACCACCGGCATCATCGGTGCTTCCGTGGTACTCCTCGGCATGTTGTCCCTGCCGGTAATGATGGAGAACAAGTACGACAAGGGATTTGCGGTGGGTACTGCCTGTGCCACCGGAACCCTGGGTATCCTGATCCCCCCGTCCATTATGCTGGTGCTGATGGCGGACCGGCTGGCCGTTCCTGAGGCATCGGTCGGCGATCTGTTCATGGGCGCTTTCTTCCCCGGCCTCATGCTGGGTGCCATGTATGTGGCCTACGCCATTATCCGTCCGATGCTGCAACCGAACATTGCACCAGTACCGGCGGGTACCGAGAAAGTGAGCTGGGCCATCGTCTGGGACGTCGCAAAGGCAGTGGTGCCAACGGCCGCGTTAATTCTGGGTGTATTGGGCTCTATCTTTGCCGGCATAGCCACTCCAACGGAGGCATCCGGTGTTGGCGCGCTGGGCGCTCTGCTTTTGGCCCTGATCTCTGGCCGACTGAACCTGAATGTGCTTAATTCCTCCATGCAGCAGACCACCCGCACGGCGGCGTTCATCTTCGCCATTTTCCTGGGTGCGACGGCGTTCTCAGTCGTTCTGCGCGGTCTGGGTGGCGATCAGGTAATTGAAGACGCCCTGCTGGGCCTTCCTTTCGGACCATACGGCGTAGTTCTCACCATCCTTCTGGGTGTCTTCCTGCTGGGATTCTTCCTGGACTGGGTGGAAATCACCCTGATCATTCTGCCGCTGGTGGCACCGGTCGTTCAGCAGCTGGGTTTTGATCTGGTGTGGTTCACCATCCTGTTTGCCATGTGTCTGCAAACGTCTTTTCTGACACCACCGGTCGGATTCGCACTGTTCTACATCAAGGGTGTCGCCCCGCCGGAGATCAAAGTCACCGATATTTATCGTGGCGTTATTCCGTTCATCATTATCCAGCTGGTAGCTCTGGCCATTGTGTTCGTGGTTCCGGAAATCGCGACCTGGCTGCCGAGTGTGGCTTACGACTAAGGAGAAAATAACAATGCGTCTGGAAAACCGGATTGCCCTGATTACCGGTGCTGGCCGCGGCATCGGTCGCGCCATTGCGGAGGCTTATGGCCGCGAGGGAGCTAAAGTCGCTGTGGCTGACCTAACGCTTCAGGCAGCACAGGATACCGTGGCTGCCATCGAGCAGGCCGGCGGCACCGCCATCGCCCTTGAAATGGACGTAACTGATGAAGATGCAGTTGACGTAAACGTCAATTATGTGGTTAAACAGTGGGGTGGGCTGGACATTGCCGTCGCCAACGCCGGCATTCAGCATATCGATCCGGTGCACAAGCTTGCGTATGCGGACTGGCACAAGGTCATGAACGTGCATCTCGATGGCGCCTTTCTGGTGACTCGTGCGGCACTCAGGCATATGTACGCCAGCGGTGGTGGCACCATGCTGTATATGGGGTCGGTACATTCACTTGAAGCCTCCCCTTTGAAGGCACCCTACGTCGCCGCCAAGCACGGCATGCTGGGCCTGTGCCGGGCGGTGGCGAAAGAAGGTGCGGAGCACGGGGTGCGCAGCAACATTATCTGCCCCGGCTTTGTACGGACACCGCTGGTGGACAAGCAGATACCGGAGCAGGCCAAAGAGCTGGGCATTTCCGAAGAAGAAGTGATCAGCAAGGTCATGCTCAAGAACACCGTGGACGGGAAGTTCACCACCCTGGAAGACGTATCAGAACTGGCGGTGCATCTGGCAGCCTTCCCGTCCGCTGCCCTGACCGGCCAGTCGATCGTGGTCAGCCACGGCTGGCATATGCAGTAATTTTCTGGAGAGACGGATGAGCAACACAGAACAATCACCGGTTGTCTGGACCCCGGACCAGGACACCCTCACCCGTTCCCGCATGGGCCAGTTCACGGCCTGGCTGGAGCAACAGGGCTTTGGCCCCTTTGATGATTACCACGCCCTGCACCAGTGGTCGATTACCGAACTGGACACCTTCTGGCAGAAAGTCTGGGACTACTGCGGCCTGGTCTGCGAGACACCGGCCAAACGGGTACTTGGCAACCGGGAAATGCCCGGGGCGGAATGGTTCCCGGGCATGAAGCTGAATTTTGCCGCCAACCTGCTGCGGCTGGCGGACGGCGATCATTCTGACAAAGAAGCCGTGGTGGCCTACTGCGAAACCCGCCCGGTACTGCGCAAGACCTACGCCGAACTGAAAGCCGACGCCGGCGCTCTGGAAGCCTTCCTGCGCAGCAAGGGCATTACCAAGGGCGACCGGGTGGCGGGTGTGGTCACCAATGGCTACGAAGCCCTGGTGGGTATGCTGGCGGCTACCAGCCTGGGCGCGATCTGGAGCTCCGCGTCACCGGACTTCGGCATCGGCGCCATCAACGACCGCTTCGGCCAGATCGAGCCCTCAGCCCTGATTGTGGTCAACGGCTACGGTTATGGCGGCAAAGTGTTCGCGCGCCAGGACGACTTTGCCGAGCTGATCGCTGGCCTGCCCTCCCTGAAGGTGGTGGTCAGCATTGCCCAACTGCCCGATGAAGCACCGATCCCCGGCGAACTGGTTACCACCTGGGATGATGCCCTGAAGGTCGGTGAAGGCGAGGCGCCCTCGTTCACCCCGGTTGATCCGGACCATCCGGTGTACATCCTCTATTCTTCCGGCACCACCGGCAAACCCAAGTGCATCGTGCACGGTACTGCCGGCTTGCTGGTTAACCACGCCAAGGAACTGATGCTCCATGGTGATGTTGGCCCGGAAGACCGCTTCCTGTACTTCACCACCTGCGGCTGGATGATGTGGAACTGGCAGGCCTCTGCCCTGATGACCGGCGCCGCCGTGATCACCGTCGACGGCTCCCCGGGTTACCCGAGTCTGAATTTCCTGTGGGAAACCGTAGCGAAAGAACGGGTCACCCACTACGGCACCAGCGCCCGTTTCATCGCCGGCTGCCGCAAAGCTGAACTGCAACCGGCGAAAACCCTGGACCAGAGCCACCTGCGCGTGGTGTTCTCCACCGGCTCCCCGCTGTTGCCGGAAGACTACGACTGGATCTATACCGACGGTGCTCCCAACGTATTGCTGGGCTCCATCGCCGGCGGCACCGACATCTGCGGCTGTTTTGTGGGATCAACACCACTGTTACCGGTGCGAAGAGGTGAAATCCAGTGCCGCTTCCTGGGCGTGGACGCGGTCGCCTACGGCGACGACGGCCAGCCGGTCAGCGAAGGCCGGGGCGAACTGGTCTGCCGCCAGCCACTGCCCTCGATGCCTGTCAGCTTCTGGCAGGACCCGGACGGCGAACGCTACAAAGACGCCTACTTCAACACCTTCCCCGGCGTCTGGGCCCACGGCGACTTCATCGAATTCACCGAACACGGCGGCGCCATCATCTACGGCCGCTCCGACGCCACCCTCAACCCTGGCGGCGTGCGCATCGGCACCGCCGAAATCTACCGTCAGGTGGAAACCGTTGACGCGGTTAAAGACAGCCTCGTGGTCGGACGCCAGATCGACGGCGACGTGGAAGTGGTGCTGTTCGTGGTTCCGGCCGAAGGCCAGAACGTCACCGACGACCTGGTCAAAACCCTGAAAACCCGAATCCGAGAAGGTGCCAGCCCCCGACATGTGCCCAAACACATTGTCGAGGTGCCGGACATTCCCTACACCCGTAGCGGCAAAAAAGTGGAACTCGCGGTGGCCCGGCTGATCAACGGCTCCAGGAAAGCCGACAACCGGGATGCACTGGGCAACCCGGAAGCGCTGGACCGGATTCGGGAACGTTTGGCGCAAGCAGGGTTGTTGCCCGACTGATTCTGGATAAAGGGGAATGTGAAGTGTGCCGATATGGGCTGTTTTGTCGACAAAACAGCCCATATTTGCGAACTCTGCGACGATGAAATTGGACTACCCGTACATCGTTTGGGCGTGGCAGGGGGAGAGCTTTCCAAAACCTTGCGGAGCCATGGATGGCGGAGCAGAGCGTACAGGGAGGTATTCACAGCGTGTTTTGGAAAGCTCTCCCCCTCTCACGCTTACCCCTTACCTGATAAATGTTAGAAAGTTTCGTAAATTCCTGCCATTTCATCGTCCTGTCACGGAAGATCAGGCATTTTAAGTCCGTTCTTATACTAAGATCGTAACCAAAATTTTGTAAAAAATGCTATCTTAGTAGGTCTATCAAAAGTTCCGAATCAGTCACTGGCCCGACCGGACGTTCACAAGACGCCCGACCGCGCCATGACCGTCCTGAACCCACCCAATAGCCTGAGGACGAAAATGACATCATCCAAAGCCAAGATTGTCTACACGTTGACCGACGAGGCTCCCGCCCTCGCCACCCGGTCACTGCTTCCCATCCTGGAAACCTTCGCCAAGCCGGCTGGCATCGATTTCGAAACCAGCGACATCTCTCTCGCGGCGCGTATTCTGGCAGGCTTCCCGGACTACCTTGAGGAAGACCAGCGGGTTCCGGATGCCCTGGCTGAATTGGGTGAGTACACCAAGGATCCGGACGCCAACATCATCAAACTGCCGAACATCTCCGCCTCCATTCCTCAGCTGCGTGCCGCGATCAAAGAACTGAACGAGCAAGGCTACAAGGTGCCCGAGTACAAGGAGCACCCGGAGACCGACGAAGAGAAAGAAATCCACGCCCGTTACAGCAAGGTGCTGGGCAGTGCCGTTAACCCGGTACTGCGTGAAGGTAACTCCGATCGTCGCGCGCCGGCCGCGGTCAAGGCCTTCGCACGTAAGTACCCGCACACCATGGGCGAATGGAGCCCGGCTTCGCGTACCCACGTGGCGCACATGCGCGGTGGTGACTTTTACTCCAGCGAGCAGTCCGTGACCCTGGATAAGGCCACCAACGCCCGCATCGTGTTCGAGAACAAAAAGGGCGAGCAGACCGTTCTGAAATCCGACCTGCCGCTGCAGGAAGGCGAAGTGCTCGACGGCATGTTCATGAGCAAGAAGGCGCTGGTGAAGTTCTTTGAGGACGCCATCGCCGACTGTGAGAACACCGGCGTGATGTTCTCCCTGCACGTGAAAGCCACCATGATGAAAATCTCCCACCCGATCGTGTTCGGTCACGCGGTGAAGGTTTTCTACAAGGAACTGTTCGACAAGTACGGTGAGCTGTTCCAGGAAATCGGTGTTAACCCGAACAACGGCCTGTCGTCCGTGATCGAGAAGATCAAGCAATTGCCGGAATCCAAGCAGGAGCAGATTCAGGAAGACCTGCACGCGTGCTACGAGCACCGTCCGGAAATCGCCATGGTCGATTCTGTTAAAGGGATCACCAACCTGCACGTGCCGAGTGACGTCATTGTCGACGCCTCCATGCCGGCGATGATCCGTAACTCCGGCAAGATGTGGGCCCGTGATGGCAAGCTGAAGGACACCAAGGCGGTGATGCCGGAGTCCACCTACGCCACCATCTACCAGGAAGTGATCAACTTCTGTAAGACCCACGGCGCGTTTGACCCCACCACCATGGGTACCGTTCCGAACGTGGGCCTGATGGCGCAGAAAGCCGAAGAGTACGGCTCTCACGACAAGACCTTCGAAATGAAGGAAGACGGTGTCGTGCGCGTTGTGGCCGAAGACGGCACTGTCCTGACCGAGCACAAGGTTGAGGAAGGCGATATCTGGCGCGCCTGCCAGACCAAGGATCTGCCGATCCGCGACTGGGTCAAGCTGGCGGTTAACCGTTCCCGCTCCAGCGGCATGCCGGCCGTATTCTGGCTGGACGATGAGCGTGCCCACGATGCCCAACTGATCAAGAAGGTCAAAACCTACCTGGCTGAACTGGACACCGAAGGCCTGGACATTCGCATCATGTCTCCGGTTCGCGCCATTCGCTGGACCATGGAGCGTCTGATTCGCGGCCTGGACACCATCTCTGTCACCGGCAACGTGCTGCGTGACTACCTGACCGACCTGTTCCCGATCCTGGAGCTGGGCACCAGCGCCAAGATGCTGTCCATCGTGCCGCTGCTGAACGGCGGTGGTCTGTATGAGACCGGTGCCGGCGGTTCCGCACCCAAGCACGTACAGCAGCTGATTCAGGAAAACCACCTGCGCTGGGATTCCCTGGGTGAGTTCCTGGCCACCGCGGTGTCGCTGGACGAGCTGGGCGAGAAGCAGAACAACGAGCGTGCCCGCCTGCTGGGCCAGACCATGGACAAGGCCACCGAGCGACTGCTGGAAAACAACCAGTCTCCGTCGCGGGTAACCGGCGAGCTGGACAACCGTGGTTCCCACTTCCACCTGGCCCGCTACTGGGCGGAAGAGCTCTCCAAACAGGATGAAGACAAGGAACTGAAAGAATTCTTCACCAAGCTGTCTGCCCAGTTGGAGGAGAACAAGGACAAGATCCTGGAAGAAATGACCGTGGTGCAGGGCCATCCGGCCGATATCGGTGGTTACTACCACCCGCCCATGGAGAAGGTGTGCGAGGTCATGCAGCCGAGCGCCACGTTCAACAAGATCCTGGCCGAGGCACGGGATTCCGTGAAGTAAGGCCAGTGTTTCAGCCGGGCCATGGGCCCGGCATGAATCCCCGAAACCCGGTGCGCTTGAGGCTCACCGGGTTTTTTATTCGTCTGGCTCTTCCTGGTAGCCCTGTCCGGTTTCACCGGCCTTACGTAGCTGAAGCAGCGTCATCGGCGGGCCGATCAACTCGAATACCACCGTAGCGCCAATCACCAGCGGCAGAATGTAGCCAAGCTCCGGCAGCCGTTCGGTGGCCACCAGGGCGAGGCCCAGGGCAACGCCGGCCTGGGGCATCAGGCAGGCGCCGATACGCTGCCGGGTTTCCGGAGCAGAGCCGGCGAGCAGGCCACCCAGATATCCCCCGGCCAGACGGCCGCCAATGCGGGCCAGTACATAGGCCAGGCCAAGCGCACCGAGGGTGGGTAGCGCCAGCCAGTCGAGCTGGTAGCCGGCCATGAAGAAAAACAGTGCCAGGAAGGGCTCGGAAATGCCTTCGATGGAACGGAACGGCCGAACGTGATGTCGGGCTCGGTTCGCCACCACAATGCCCAGGGTCATGCAGGTCAGCAGGTACGACAGGCCAAACCAGCTGGCCAGACCCGCCGCGACAAAGACAAACCCGGCGGATTCCAGCAGCATGGGTTCACCCGGCCGTAGCCGCCCGGTCAGCCAGGCCATGGGAAACCCCAGTACCATACCCAGCAGCACCGAGCCTGCCACTTCCCAGAGCCCGTGCAACATGGCCGTGGGGCCGCTCAGGTCGCCGTTGCCCAGCAAAAGACCGGCCGCCACCAACAGAACACTGAACAGTATGGCGCCCCAGGCATCGTCGATGGCGACCACCTGAAACACCAGACGGGTGAGCGGGCCGTTGGCGCCCGCTTCGCGCAGGACATCCAGGGTTGCTGCCGGTGCGGTGGCGGTGGCAATGCCGCCCAGCAGCAGAGCCGCCGGCAGGTTGCCGGTGACGGCCCAGACCGCCAGGATGACGGCCGCGGCGGTCAGCAACGTGACGGCCAGGCTGACAATCAGCGCTTCTTTTCCCTGCCTGAGATCCCGTGCCGACATCCGTTCACCCAGCAGAAAACCCACCATCGCCAGGGTTAACTGGGTAATCAGGCTGAAGCTCTGGTCTGCGTTATCCGGCAGCAGGTCAAGCAGATCCGGTCCAGCCAGGGCGCCCAGCAACAGCAGCAGCGTCACCCGGGGCACGTGTACCTTCTGGCCCACGGCGTGCGCAGCGAGTGCCAGCAGCAGGGTGCTACCGATAAGGATCAGGTCGCTGGCGTGATTCACCCCCTTACTCCTGTTGCAGCGGAGCGAACCGGGCCTGGGTCAGTCGGGCCAGATCGGCGGGTGCCAGTTCGATTTCCAGGCCCCGTTTGCCGGCACTGACAAAGACCGTTTCGAAGCCCTCGGCAGACTGGTCGATGAAGGTTTTCAGAGGTTTTTTCTGGCCCAGGGGACTGACCCCACCCAGGACATAGCCGGTGGTGCGCTGCACCAGCTGTTTGTCGGCCATGACGGCCTTCTTGGCGCCGGCGGCCTTGGCAATCTGTTTCAATCCGAGCATGGCGGTGACTGGTACGATGCCCACCGCCAGATTCTTACCATCGAGGCTGACTACCAGGGTCTTGAACACCTGGGCCGGGTTTGCACCGGTTTTTTCCGCCGCTTCCTCGCCATAGCTTTCCGCAGCCGGATCGTGCTCATACTCGTGGATGATGAAATTCACCCGGGCCTGTTTGGCGGCGTTGATTGCGGGGGTCATGACGGTTCCTGTTGGTTGGATCGAACGTAGCACCGATTAAAGCATGTGCCGCCAACGAGTTCATCCTTCCCGGAACACAGGCCAGCGGTGGGTGATGGCTCCCCTGGCCGGATCGAAGATGGCCAGGTCTCCAAACTGCAGGAAGACCGATTCGCTCTGGTGCGGCCGCAGGAACACCCGGTCGCCCTCTGCCAGATCGAGCCCATCGGCGAAATTCAGCATTTCCTGATTACTGGATCGGCCGTAGACCGGATTATCGGTTAATCCTGCCGGTGACACCGGCGTTGCCGGCCAGTTGCCGCCGTAGATGAAAGCCGTGCGGGCCCGGTTCGGGTTCCACAGCGCCTGCAGACGGCCCAGCCCGGGTGCACCGGGAATTCGGGTGGTTTCCAGCAGCTTCAGGACCGGCGTGGCAATGAACGCCGCGGGCCGGTGGTCAGTCAGTGTTGGCAGGTCGAAATCCGTGGGCATTACCAGGCCGGAACCGGCGGAGAGCTCATTCACGGGCAGCTCGCCGGACAGCCTGCGATAGAGCTGATAGGTGGTGGACCCCCCGGTGTTAAGTGTCAGGTCTGTCAGTGAGCGTCCCAGGTGTTGCTCGGCGGTGGACACGTAATCCTGATACCGCGCCATGGCCCGGTCCCGCAGCCAGGCCGCTGGCCCCGGTGCTTTCATGATATGAGGTTCGTAGCCCATGAACCCGCTGAAACTGAGCCAGGGCGAGCGTTCAATCATGGTCAGGACCCGAGCCAGGTCACCGGTGTCGGTAAACCCGCCACGATGCAGGCCAACATCGATCTCCAGGTTAATCCGCAGCCGGCGTTGTTGTGCCCGGGCGAAACCTTCATAGGCCTCAAGCCGCTGCCGGGAATCCACCAGCCATTGCAGTTGCTGTTCTGGCCGGAAGCCGCTGGTACTGGATGTGAGCTGCTGATAGAAACGGTCAACGGCGGCCACCGGAAGCGGCTTGCCCATCAGTACATCCGCCTGAGGCAGGGCCTCGGCCACGGTGTTAAGAAAGGGTTGGTGGAAGACCATCAGCCGGTTGCTGCCGGTGGCTGCCATGATCCGTTGCAGAAGCGGCAGAGAAGGCAGTGATTTGACCACAATGCGGTAGTGGTACTCGCCGTTCAGGTGACTGTTCAGGGCCGACAGGTTGTGATCCAGCCTGGCCTGATCCAGCACCAGCGTCGGGGTTGCCAGGCCAGCTTTGGAAAGGGCGGCGTCCAGGGCCTGGAAATAGGGGTGATGACCGTCCCGGCGGGCTTCTGGTCGCAGCCAGGCCAGGGCGCCGGCGGCACCCAGGGCGGTGGCGCCGAGCAGAAGCCGGCGACGTTGTCGAACGAAGGCATCACTGTGGGCCATGGTTACGCGCTCTCCCCCGTCGTCTCGAACAGGCCGGCCAGGTAAGGATTGAGAAACCGCCCGCCCGGGTCCAGGCTGCGCCGCACCTCCAGAAAATCCCGCCACCTGGGATACAGGGCCCGGAAATCACCGGACTTGAGGGTGTTGAGCTTGCCCCAGTGGGGCCGGCCGCCGTGCCGCAGCAAAATCGGCTCCAGCGCTGTGAACATGGGTTGATAGTCTTCCTCGAAGAACCGGTGTACCGCAATGGAAACGGAATCACGCTGGTAAAACGGGCTGAGCCAGGCATCGTCGGCCTTCACAAAGCGAACCTCGAAGGGAAAGAACACCTCGGGAAACTGTGCTTCCACTACAGACATAATCTCCCGGAAGGCCGCCTGCCAGTTTTCCCGCGGCAAATGGTATTCCATTTCATTGAAACGGACATTGCGGTCGCTGGTGTAGTTCTGCCAGGACGCGGCCACTTTCACTTCTTTGTCCAGGGAGCGGATATAGCCGCCCAGGATCAGCCGGCGTAACCGGGGCGACCAGGCCAGGTAGTCCCGCGCCCGCTGAAGATCCCGGGCGCCGTCGTTCTGGTCCAGATGGGTGGTGGCCGATACCGGTTCGGCGGTCAGATCATGCTGGCTGGTAAAACCCATGCCGGAAAAAGGAATGTAGTAGAACTCGTAGTTGCGATGCTGGTCGGCGCGGGCATCGGCAGAATCCAGAATATCCTCCAGCGGTAGCCACTCGGTGGTCTTGCGCAATCGGTAAGGTCGGGTGTTCTGCAGGGTCACATCAGTCACAATGCCGAGGCAGCCGAGGCCAACCCGGGCGGCGTGGAAAATCTCCGGGTGCCGGTGCCGGCTGCATTCCAGCAGCTCGCCCCCGGCAGTCATCAGCGTGAGGGCTTCGACATAGCCGGACAGGCTCATCAACCCGGCGCCGGTGCCATGGGTCGCGGTGGCCAACAGCCCGCCCAATGCCTGTTGATCGATGTCTGGCATGTTGAACAATGCCTGGTTGATGGCGTCCAGCGGCCGGCCCACCTGCCCCAGCAGAGTTCCGGCAGCGATGCGGGCCTGGCACTGCTGATCATCGTGGCTCAGAACACCGGTCATGCGCGCCAATGAGACCAGAATGCCGTCGGTGGGTACCAGGGCCGAGAATGAGTGCCCGGACCCCACGGGCCGTATGGTAGTCCCCGCATGGTCAGAGTTCTGCAGCAGATGCCGGAGCTCGTCAATGTTGGCCGGAGCAATCCGGTTTTCGGGCAGGCAGGTCTGGGAGCCGGACCAGTTTCGCCAGGGCAAAGGGCTTTGTGATGGCTCGCCCGCAGCCGGCAATGCGCTCTCACTGGCGGTGGCACCGGTCAGATGGCTGGCGATGGCAGTGCTGACCAGTAACTGCAGGAAATGGCGCCGTTGCATCGTCAGTGGTCCTCCGCTTCGGCGGGTGTGGCCATAAAGCGAATCAGCTGGCGGAACTGCTCGGCGTTGCAGTCCATACAGAGCCCGTAGGGTGGCATGCCACCGATGCCAGAGACCACGTTATCCACGAGGGTTTCCATGCCTTTGGCCAGCCTTGGCTGCCAGGCCTCGCCGTGGCCGGTCAAGGGGGCATCCGAGGTGCCGCGGGCGTGACAGGTCTGGCAGGATCGCTGGTAAACCGCGGCCAGTTCCGGGCTCGCCGGGCTGCTGTTGGCGGCATGGGCCTGAACGGCAGCAGATGGGCTGTGACCGCCATTACAGGCAGCCAGGCCGATGGTAATGGTGGCCACAATGGCCCGAGGCAGATGCTGGTGCAATCTCATTCTTGTTATCCGTAACGCGATTATGTGTCACGTTTAGTGTCATCGATCCCGACTGAAACTGCAAATCCTTCTCGACTCATGAGCCGTAACTGTCTATTTTTTGTATAGGAAGCTTGAGGCGACAAGGAAATTGGCATGCAGCCAGAACGGCCGGATTATCCGGGGCTGACCCGACTGAAGGAAAGCCACAGTCCGCGAAGACGTGCGCTGTGGGCAACTCTGGTGTATCTGGTGGCCGGGTTTATCTGGATTACTTTCTCGGATCGTATCGTCGAGCTCTGGTTTCCAGATGCCCGCATGTTGTCGTTGGTGCAGACCTGGAAAGGGGTCCTGTTTGTGGTGGTGACCGGCCTGGTGCTGTTCACGGTGATTCTGCGCCAGCTCAACAAGGACCGCGTGCTGCTGTCCCTGCAAGCCGACCAGCGCCGGGCGCTCCGTCGGCGTGAACGACAGCTGACAGTGCTGATGGATAACCTGCCGGGTATGGCCTACCGCTGTCTGCCCGACGAAGACTGGACCATGTTGTTCGTATCGGCCGGGTGTGCCGATCTCACGGGGTATCAACCTGAGGAGCTGATTCGTAATCGAATCACCAGCTACGCGGCCCTGATGGATGAGGAAGACGCCGGACAGGTCGCGCAGGAAGTGGAAGCGGCGGTCCGCAAAGATGAGTCTTTTTCCGTCGAGTACGCCATTACCCGCAAGGACGGACGGAAGATATGGGTCTGGGAGCGGGGCTGCGGAGTGCTGGATGATGACGGCACCATGGTGCTTGAGGGCATTATTCTGGATATTTCCGACCGCAAGCAACTGGAAAACGAGCTCGAAGCACTGGCGACGCGGGACTCACTGACCGGCGTGCTCAACCGCCGGGAGTGCTCACGGGTGCTGATCGAAGAGCTGGAGCGGGCGCGTCGGTACAACCGTCCCCTCGCGTTATTGTGGATCGACTTTGACCACTTCAAGGAAATCAACGATACCTGGGGTCACGCTGCAGGGGATTCCGTGCTCTGTTCCATCAGCAGTCTGCTCGAGGACAGCGTCCGCAGTGTTGATACCCTGGGCCGTTTCGGGGGCGAGGAGTTTGTCCTTATTCTGCCAGAAATGGACGTTGCGGAAGCGGAGGAAACGGCAGAGCGGTTGCGCCAGCGTGTCTGTAATCAGCCGGTGGCCCTGGAATCCGGCCACAACATTCGATTGACCATCAGTATTGGCGTGGCGGTCTTTCCCGACCATGGCGATACCCTGGATGCACTTTGCGCTGCCGCCGACAAGGCGATGTATCGGGCCAAAAAACAGGGTCGGAACTGTATCGCCATGGCACAGGCGGTTCAGCCAGTCCATAATGGTTTCAGATAGTCACGTTTTCCGGCCCCGTTCGAAAAACCTCTGGCGCACCAACCAATAACAAGACTGATAAGGCGTTTATCATGCATTCACTCGCCCGCCGTGCCCTGCATACCTGTAATGTGCCTCGGGACCTGAACCCGGTGACATTTTGCGACACCGCCGGTGAACATCCGGATCGGGTCGGGCTCGACAGCAATGCCGCCGAAGCCGTCTGGCGCAGTGTTGAGGCCCTGTACAGAACGGGTGTGCATCCCGGTATTCAGTTGTCACTGCGTTATCGGGGTGAGCAGGTATTGCACCGGTCGATCGGGCACGCCCGGGGTAATGGTCCCCACGATCCGGCCTCGTTGCCGCGCATTCCCATGACCACCGACACCCCGATCTGTTTCTTTTCCGCCTCCAAAGCAGTCACCGCGTTACTGATGCATATGTTGTCCGAGCAGGGGCTGGTCAACCTGATGGACCCGGTGTCCTACTATTGCCCGGAATTTGCGCGTAACGGCAAGCGCACGATTACCGTGCACCAGATTCTCTCCCACCGGGGCGGTATCCCCGCGATACCCCGGGAAACCCCGATCGACGTGCTTTGGGACCGCGACGAAATCTGGCGGCTTCTGTGCGCCGCCAAGCCAGTCGAAGTGGACGGCGCCAAGGTGGCCTACCATGCCATTACCGGTGGCTTTGTGTTGCAGCGGGTTCTGGAAAAGGTAACCGGCGACACTATCGAAAGCTACCTGGATCGTTACCTGCGCCGCCCCATGGGTATGAAATGGTTTACCTATGGCATAGCTCCCGAACACCTGCACGAGCTGGCCAGCAATTATGCTACCGGGCCGACGCCCCGGTTTCCGGTGTCCTGGGTGGTGAACCGCGCCTTGGGCGGTGATATCCGGACGGTGGAGAAAGTCACCAACGACCCCCGCTTCCAGGAGGCGGTGATCCCCGCCGGAAACCTGTGCGGCACGGCCGAAGAAATGGGGCGCTTCTTCCAGATGATGCTCAATGGTGGCAGTTGGGATGGCAAGCGCATCTGCAGCGAACTCACGGTTCGCCGTGCCATCCAGCAATTTGGCTCACTGCAGATGGACAGGACCATGCTGGTGCCCATGCGATTCAGTGCCGGCATGATGCTGGGCAGCAATCCTGTTGGCCTTTGGGGCCAGCAAAGCCGTTATGCGTTTGGCCATGTCGGGCTGATCAATAAACTGTGCTGGGCGGACCCGGCCCGGGACATTTCCGTCAGCTTGTTGAACACCGGTTTTCCGATTGTGGGCCATCACTTACCAGCCCTGGCCCGTTTCGTCTACACTGTCTGCAAACAGTTCCCGGTGTTGCCGGAAAACCAGCGGAGACTGGTGGCAGCCTGAGCGTTTCATTAAGACGCCAGGCCTTGGCGCTCAAGGCCTGACGCCAGAATCTGTCAAAAAAAGTGAAAGCTTGTTCATTGTAATTGCACTTTGTCTGACAGTTCGGCACACTTGGCATCAATCAATAAGGATGTTTTCCACACTCATTGGACGAGGTTAACTATGGAAAAGCCGCAATTTCCCCCGCCTGAGCAGCGTAGCGTCAAGCTTGATCAGCACGACAGTGTTCGTTCCCACGTGCAGCAGCAGATCTGCGATGAGGTGCAACGCCTGGAACGTCGTATTGAAACCCTGCGCCTGACCAAAGCCCCCCACGCAGCCATCATGATTTCCACATACGAACGGATGATCTGCCGAAAAAAGGGCTTTCTGCAGAACTGGGACCTGTAACCGGCCCGGTTCTGCAGAGACGATTGCTACTGTCGGTCAGGAGTTGATACTGCATTCCAGGACATCAGGAATTCCGTTTCCGGCTGATTGGCACAGTTTGCCGGATTGCTGACGGTTGGAATGTCATCGGCGTTCTCGTAATCGGCTGGATCTTCCTCCGGATCCGGAATTCTTGCCGGTTCGTCGTTGGAGACGAACAGATGGACCGTGCTCATGCCGTAATCCAGTTCAATGCGGAGACAGTCCGGGCTGTCGTCCTCCATATTGAAGCCGTGTCGACTGAAATCGATGACCGCCTGCTCCGGGCTTTTAATATACAAGGTATCTTTCTGGGTAGTTCCGATGAATTCCTGGCGCAGTTCGATGCCGCCGTAATCCCGTGACACGTAGTCTGCTGTCGCGTATTCCGGCTGGTTGTAGCCAATGGCGCTGAATGAGGCTGCATTGAACCTCGAGCCTGCGAGAACGCTCAGCAGTTGTGGCTGTTTATCCCTGTCTTCGGCGTCGACGCTGCGGGCAACGTGCTGGATAGTGCGATAAACATGCCCGGTTTCGCTGCCAGCCTGGTAACGCCAGTCCAGGGTCTGATAACGCCATTCCCGGGCATTCAGAGGTCGGTTTTCAAGGGTTGCAGCCTGATCGGTAAATCGGATGGAGGCCTGGTTGGCCCTGGAGTTATAGGTTCCTGATTCATCGGCTTCAATGCGCCTGCGGATATAGCCCCGCCCTTCATCAAAATTATCAACGCGCCCTACGCTGATCACCTGATTCATCAGATCGAGAGGGTTACGAACCTTGCGGTAGCTTTTTCCGTCGCTGGTGGGTTCGGCACCGATAAACCGGTCGATATGGCGACGGATGTCGGCAGCCGTTGCCTGGTACTCCGCGGTCTGGTCCGCGCCGTTCGGCTCGATACCGGGATAGAAGTCAGCAAAGCGGGTTTTGCTCAGAGTATTCGGGGCACGGTCTGTATCCGCCAGGTCGAAGGTGCTGAAGGTGAGATCGACATTACTGGCCGGATTTAACGTCGACGAGGAATCGCCGCCACTGTCGACCCGACACCCGCTGAGTGTCAGTAACGTGAGTGAAACAGCAGCAAAAAGGCAGGAATGTCTCATTTCAGGTGACCCCGGGGTGCGAAAAAGCGTGTGAACGGCTAAAGTGACGAGTGCTGACAATAAACGATAAAGCACGCAGCTACCCGCGCGGAGATCACATTTTGCAGCAACGGTTTGCCCATATCCCGGTGCGGACGGTGGTTCTTCTCCTGTTTCTGGCCGTTCTGGTTTTGCCATCTGTGGCGAAGGCCCAGAATGCCTGCCGGGATGGGCAGATCATGCTGGATCACAACACCGGTAGCATTCCGGATCTGGGCGAGTGCCTCTGGTACCTGGAAGATCCTGAGCAGTCACTGACGATTGACGAGGTTCGCGCCGCAGGCGAGGACAGGTTGACCCGTCATCAGGGTGGCGTACTCAACTTCGGTTATACCGGCTCCGCCTACTGGACTCGCTTTGACCTGAGCACCCGCCGTTTGACCTCCCGCTCGGACTGGATACTGGAGCTGGCGCTGCCACTGGTGGACGACGTTCGGCTGTATCTGGTTCGGGATGGGCAACTGGTGGAACAACGCCAGACCGGGTATCTGGACAGCTGGGACGACCGGGATCTGGCCGTGCCAAACCCGACCTTTCGGCTCAGATTGTCGCCAGACACCGTCACCACGGTTTTCCTGCGCATTACCAACACCAACACCTTCCGCCTGCCGATTACCCTCTGGCACCCGGACAATTACATAGAAAAGGTTTCCATCGACGAAGCCGTGCGCGGGCTGCTGCTGGGTGCCATCCTGGCTATCCTGGCTTACAACCTGTTTGTGGCGGTGTCGGTGCGGGAGCGCAGCAACATCTACTACGTGCTCTACCTGGTATGTGCGGCGGTATTCATCGGTACCGAACAGGTGCACGGGGTTCAGTTGCTGGATAGCCGGCCAGCCTTGCTCAACAAGGAATACCTCCATTTCCAGATTATTCTGACCTGGTTCTTTGGCCTGTTAATGGCCCGTTCGCTGCTGGAAACCCGGCAACGCTCGCCCGATCTGGATCATGTACTCCGGTTATGTCTGACCTCTGTCGTCACCACCTTTGGTTTGTCGTTTTTCATGCCCTATTCGGTGGCCATGGAATGGATTGTGGTCGGCTCGATTCTGCTCAGTATCATTCTGATTGTGGTCAGTTATCTGTCCTGGCGCTATTACAACCCGGCAGCACGCTCTTATTTCTTTGCCTGGACCCTGGCCCTGATCGGGTTTGGTATCTATGCGCTGACGGTGATGGGTTACCTGCCGCTGAATACCTTTACCAGCTATTCGCCACAGTTCGGCCTGACGGCCCAGATCATCCTGTTTTCCTTTGCCCTGGCTGACCGAATCAAGCAGGTTCAGGGCGAGGCCCTGGCCTGGAACCAGCGCGCTCTGGCGAACCTGAGGCGTTACCAGTCACTGTTTGATAACGCCATTGAGGGCGTGTTCCAGATGTCACCGGAACGGCGGTTTGTAACCGCCAACCCGGCCATGGCCGAGTTGCTGGGCTACAGCAGCAGCCGTGAGCTGCTGGCGCGTAATCCGGATGTGCTGGAAACCTGCATTGCCGATGAGCGGTTGCGGCGTCTGGTGGTCGAGCAACTGGAGGCCCGGGGTACGGTGAAGGGTATTGAAGCGCGTTACCTGACCCGTCAGGGCGAGGAACGCTGGGCCACCATTTCCCTGCACACGGTGTATGATGCCGAGGGCCTGCCCATGCATCTCGAAGGCACCTGTATTGACGCCACTGAGAGCCATCAGCGCCTGCAGATCGAGCGGGAGCGGGAGCAGGAGCGGCTGGAAAAAGAGCTGGCCCGGAATTCCGCTCAGGCCAAGAGCCAGTTCCTGGCCAATATGAGTCATGAAATCCGGACCCCGCTGGCGGCAATCATCGGCTATGGCGAAACCCTGCTGGACCCGGATCTGAACGAAACCGAGAAACGCAGCAGTGCTGAAACGGTGGTTCGCAGCGGGCGGCACCTGCTGGAGCTGGTGAACGATATCCTCGACCACTCAAAGATCGACGCCAACAAGCTGGATGTTGATGTGGTGCCGGTCAATCTGCCGGAGTTGCTGGATGAAATCCGCGCCTTCTTCGCCCCCCGGGCCCGGGAAAAGGGCCTGGATTTCAGTATCATCTGCGATTATCCCCTGCCCGAGAAGATCCGGACCGATCCAACCCGTTACCGACAAATTATCATTAATTTGTGCGGAAATGCCCTGAAGTTCACGGAAAATGGGTCTATCTCCCTGATTATTCGCTGTGACCGGGGCGCCGAGAAGCTTTACGCCCGGGTGGTGGATACCGGGATTGGCATGAAGCCTGAACAGCTGGACCGTCTGTTTGACCCCTTTGCCCAGGGCAGCACCGCAATTTCCCGCCAGTATGGCGGCACGGGGCTCGGCCTCAGTATATCCCGGAGGCTGGCGGAACTGCTGGGCGGCGATATCCGGGTGTCCAGCACCTATGGTGAAGGCAGTGAATTTGAAGTGTGCATCAGCACCGGTGAACTCGCGCAGGTTCATTTCCTGCGGGATGCCTCGGAATTCAGCCAGCGGCGCCGGGCCATTGCCATGGTCATGGCGCCCCGGTTGTCGGGCCGCATCCTCTGTGCCGAGGATAACGATGTAAACCGCCGGCTGGTGTCGTTGCTGGTGGGGCGCACCGGTGCCGAGCTGGTGCATGTCAGTAATGGCGCGGAAGCCCTGGAGCGCGCCACCCGCGAGCACTTCGATCTGATTCTGATGGACATCCAGATGCCGGTGATGAATGGCCGGGATGCCACCCTGGCGTTGCGGGAAGCAGGTGTTAACACCCCGGTGGTTGCGCTTACGGCCAATGTCATGGCCGAGGATATCGCTGAATATCGTCTGGCGGGATGCAATGATCACCTGGCCAAACCCATCGACAAGCAGCGCTTTTACGAGGTATTGGCCCGTTACCTGGCGTTGTCGGCGGAAACGGCGGTGGGTTCGGGTCACCGGTACAGCGGCAAGGTGCTGGTGGCCGAAGACAACGATGATAACCGTGGGCTGGTGGAGCGGATGCTCCGCCGCACCGGCGCAGAGCCCTTGCTGGTGACCAATGGGGAAGAGGCGGTTCGCCGGGCCCTGTCGGAAACCGTGAAACTGGTGCTTATGGATCGCCACATGCCCGGCATGGACGGCGTTGCGGCCACCCGGCTTTTGCGCCAGGCGGGCTTCCGGCGGCCGATCATTGCCTTTACCGCTGGTGATCAGGCAGAGAATGAAGCCTTGCTGGAGGCCGGTTGCGACGGGGTGCTGAACAAGCCCATTGACCATGCCCACCTGCAGGCCCTGCTGGATCGCTATCTGCCGGTGGAACAATGGGTCGGCGAGGCGGTTGACGATGACATTAGTCCGCTGGTGAACCGTTTCCTGGATGGCCTGGCTGAGCGAAAGCGTCGCATGGAAGCCGCACTGGCCCAGGGACAGTTGCAGCAATTGCAGTCCGAGAGCCATCAGATCAAGGGCACCGCCGGTGCCATGGGCTATCCGTTGATGACAGAACAGGCAGGGATACTTGAGCGATGTGTACGCTCAAGCCCCGGAGAGAGGGGGATGATTCGACAGGAACTGACCACCCTGAACGCCATGATTGACCGGGCCCTTGAGGGCCACCAGAGGTCGTCGAAAACCACAAAGGAACAGGCCAATGAGCGATAACCAAAAACAGGAACATTATTCCCTGAGCATGATGTATGGCACGTACGCCGACATACTGTTCGTACTGTTTCCGTTTCTTGTCATTGCCATGCAGCGGCTCTGGGATGGCAACCTGTACCAGTCCCTGATGCGGCCCGACCTGAGTATTGCTGCGGCGATTCTGGCCGGCCTGGCTATCGGCAAGTTTGTGCTGGGGTTGGTGACCAATCGCGATCTGGGGCGCTACAAAGAGCGGATTGTGTTTTTTATTGCCCTGACGCTGTTCGTGGTCCTTGGGCCGGCCATCATCCTGATCCTGAGTATGACCGGGAACGCGGAGATTCCGGGCTTTGTGGCCTTTGTGCAGCCGGTACTGCTGATTGTCTCCATTTCCCTCTATACAACGGCAGTCAGCATTGCCAATATTCTCACCCGGGTGACCGCGCCACCGTCCGTCGGTGACCATGGCGGGCCCGCCGGTGATGAACCGGTTGATGTCCGCCCCGGGCCCGCACCTCTGGACTTGCCGCGCCGAACCGGCAACGATACCTACTGAGCCAGGGCACAGAACAGGAGAGTGTAATGAGTGATCTCAGAGTACTGGTGGTCGAAGATGAGCCGGTGATGCGGGAGCGTCTGGTCGACATGCTTTACAAAGCCGGTGCTACCAGCGTGTCTGAATGTGCGGATGCTGCCTCTGCCAGGGCGGCGTTCGAGGCCAGTGAGTTCCAGATCATTCTGCTGGATCTGGGACTGCCGGATGGTAACGGTCACGAACTGATGACCCGTTTCAAACAGGTTCGGGAGAACCAGCATATTGTGCTGGTCACCGCAGACGATTCCATTGAGAGTATTCAACGTGCCATCAGTGCCGGCGCGAATGGCTATGTGGTGAAGCCCTACTCCCAGGAAAAGATTTACGATGTGGTGAACAACTACGCCATGGTCCATGGCGGTGATCTGTCGATGATGGATGGGCTGAACCGGCATCATTGACCGGTTCAGCCTGCGGCTTTGGCGGCACGTCTGATCAGGCTACCTGGCGGGCAATCCAGGAGTTGTAGCGGGTCGCAAGAGCCCGGACATATCGGGCTTCGGCGCCGTCCAGATTGCTGAGTACGCCTTTGAAAATCCAGCCCCGCTCATACAGACCCAGCACCCGCTGCTCGTCATCCAGATTGACTCGCTGATTGAGTTTCTTGCAGATTGCATCCAGCAGCGGCAGCTTCTCCGGGCGCTTGATCGGAGCCTGACGATTGGCCATGGGCTGGTTCGCTGCACGTGATGTCGGATGTCTTCTCATGATGTTCTCCTTGTCGTTTTGCGGCTGCAAAAACAGAAAACCCCGGAGCCTCACAGGCAACCGGGGTCTGGCGGAGAAGCTGCCCCGGTTGCCGCAACGGCTCCCGGGACTGACCGAAAGCCGTTAGCTGTCTTTCACCATGGCACGCACGGCCTGCCCAATCTGGCAACCGGCGGCTGAGTATACGGTGTGCTTTGAAATCATCCTGGTCATATCGGCTCTGTGGATTCGGTTCAGTCATCAGTGTATAGGCAATTGGACGGTTTGCAATAGCCCAGCTCATTCGGCAAACCCGTACAGACGCACCGGCGGGAAATCCTCATACTTCTCCCTGTCACGTGTTTTTACGTTGTGCAATCCGCGGTACCTGCCTGGCAGGTATCGAATGGATCTCTCCTTTCTACGCAGCCCGATGGGCTGCGTTTTTTTTGCCATCTCGGTAAGTTCGTAGCCACTACTTCGTACAGCCATTTATGGCGGCTTTGGCGATAATTCAACCACTCAATACATCCAGTTATCCAATTGATATCCAGAGGTTGAAACCGAAGAAAATGCCCGAAGAACCCGGACCTGCCCGTAACAAGTTCCGTTCTGATTTTATTGTCGAGATTGCCCTGATTGTAGCGGTTGCCGTTTATCTGGTGATGGCGCAGGGGCAAGTGGTGGGTGAGAACCTGTCCTTTACGGTTACTGGTGCCGCGCTGATGGCACTGGCCACCTACTGGACACTTCATACCATCCGAGATGGCCTGGAAGTTATTGCACTGCGGCTTCGCCCCGGCAAATAACCCGTTCCCAGGTTTTGTGCAGGATGAGTGCATCGTTGGCTGCCCGATGCACGGGCAGCCCGAGTTCGGCAATCACCTGCTGGCGGATGCCTGACCAGTGGCGTACCTGGCCCGGGTCGAGCAGCATGGAAATGGATTCCAGTTGAAACGCCGGAACCTCACCGGCGGCCCGGAATAGCCTGTGTAGCCAGAAGCTGTCGAAAGTCCAGGCGTCACAGAATACCTGCTCCGGCAACAACTTGTTTAATTGCTGAGCCACCTCGCTAACCGGCATGCCTTCCTGCAACAGCCGTTGCCGTGAAATTCCGTGAATGGTTTCCGCGCTTTCAGACCAGTCCTGCCAGAGCACATGGGGCTGAATCAGCCAACTGTGCAGTGCTCCGTCGGGCATGCAGATGCCTACCTCAATCGGGTAGCTGGCGATCAGGTCGAGGCTGGACGCCTCAAAGTCAATAAAGGCCGGGCTGAAGTCTGAGCTCATTGAATCGGTGCTGGTGCTTTGTCGTTTTCTTTCGAGTTTACCCCTGATCTTGCCAGGACGCGAACCCAACTCGGTTTGTCACTGTTACAATATGGCCACGCTTTGTAAAAGCCCGATGACACACCCTTCTGAAAAACTGGTGCTGACCCCTCATGACTGACTCCGTTGTCGTTATCTATTCCGGTGGTATGGATTCTTTCACACTGTTGCACCTGGCCCGCGCCAGGGGGCTCAAGGTACATGCCCTGTCCTTCAACTATGGCCAGCGCCACGTGCGGGAACTGGATGTGGCCGCCGATGTTTGCCGGGCTGAAGGTATCCCCCACAAAGTGATTGATATCCGTGCCATGAGTGAGGTGATGTCCGGCTCTTCTCTGACGTCCGACATCGAAGTGCCTGAAGGCCATTATGAAGAAGACACCATGAAAGCCACGGTTGTGCCCAATCGCAACATGATCCTGTTATCGCTGGCGACCGGGTATGCGGTGACTACCGGGGCGGGCGCGGTCTGGTATGGAGCCCATGGCGGGGACCACGCCATTTACCCGGATTGCCGGCCGGAGTTTGTTGAAAAAATGGATGCTGTGTGCCGGGTGGCCAACTACGAGCCCGTGGGCATTGAGGCACCCTTTATGGCCATGGACAAGGGCCAGATCCTGGCTGAAGGGCTCAAGCTGGGCCTCGATTACAGCCAGACCTGGACCTGCTACAACGGCCGCGACAAGGCGTGCGGACGTTGTGGTTCCTGCGTCGAGCGGCTGGAGGCCTTTGCCGCCAACGGCGTCACCGATCCACTGACCTACGAGCGTCTTGCCTGATGTACCGCGTCAAGGAAGCCTTTTACACTCTCCAGGGTGAGGGCGCCCAGGCTGGACGCGCGGCGGTGTTCTGCCGGTTCAGCAAATGCAATCTCTGGACGGGGCGTGAGAAAGACCGGGCGAATGCGGTGTGCAATTTCTGCGACACAGATTTTGTCGGTACCGATGGCCAGAATGGCGGCCGCTTCGACACCCCGGAGGCCCTGGCCGCCCATATCCGGTCACTGTGGCCCGATGCTCCTGGCCGGCCCTATGTGGTCTGTACCGGCGGTGAGCCTCTGCTGCAACTGGATGAGCCTTTGATCAGGGCCTTTCACCGGGCCGGGTTTGAGGTTGGGGTGGAAACCAATGGCACACTGCCCGCGCCCGAAGGTATCGACTGGCTGTGTGTCAGCCCGAAAGCCGATGCCGAGGTGGTCATTGCTGAGTGTGATGAGCTGAAGCTGGTCTACCCGCAGCCGCTGGCGCCACCGGAGCGATTTCTGCACATCCGGGCGAGGCATTACTTCCTGTCACCCATGGCCTCACCGTCTGTGCCGGAGGGTGGGCCGGATGCCATCAAGCAAAGCAATACCCGCAAAGCCACGGACTACTGCCTGGCGCATCCGCAATGGCGGTTAACCTTGCAGATGCACAAGATTCTGGGTATCGACTGAGTCAGGCGGTTTCAGCGGTCTGCAGTTCCCGGTTGCGAAAGTGGCTGGGGCTCAGCCCCGTCCAGCGTTTGAACGCCCGGGTAAAATTGGCGGCGTCGGCATAGCCCAGGCTGTCGGCAATCTGGCTCAGATTCATGGTGGTGCTGGCCAGCAGATCCCGTGCGCGCTCCAGGCGGACCTGGTCCACAAGGGCCTGGAAGCTGGCTTCTTCTTCCTGCAGCCGGCGTTTGAGGGTGCGCTCTGAAACATACAGGGTAGAGGCCACCCGGGCCAGTTTTGGCGGAAACGGGTGGCTGGTTTCGATCACCCGTCGAACACGGCAGGCAAACCCGGCATCTTCTTTTAGTTGTTTCAGTGCCGTTTCGCATTGTTCCCGCGAACTGATCGCCAACTGATCGTTACTGAACTGCACAGGCAGATTGAGCTGGCTGGCAGGAATCACCAGGGCATCTTCACTGGCGCCGTAGTCCACCGGCACCCCGATGGAGCGTCGGAACCGGTGAAAGTGATTGGGTTCCGGGCCCCGGCGCAAAACCTGTGTCCCGGGCACCGGGCTGCCAGTGAGTTGTGCCCCCATGGAAACGCAACCGAACAGCACGGCATCCAGAACGAATCCCTGCAACGGGCCCAGCTCGATATCGCATTTGACCGCGTACCAGACATTGCTGCCTGCGACTCGCTTCTCTACCTTCAGATGCGGTGCCCGCAAGGTGAGATAACGGGTCATCAGCTCCAAAGCCTCGGCCAGCGTGCGGCTGCTCATGACAGCGGTACCCAGTGCGCCGTGCAGGGGCAGCTTGAGTTCCCTTGCCAGCAGGATACCAAGTCCAGGTTCACCACTTTCAATGATGGCCCGGGTCACAAACTCGCTGGCCTGGGCCTGGCTGACCCGAAGTTCGGTGGAATTGAGCCGGGTGGGATCCAGCCCGACTCTCAGAATCAGATCCCGCTCATCAACACCAATGGTATGAAGCAGCTCGGCCAGGGTATGCAGGTAGATGGCCGGCATGCCCAGATCCTGAGAATTGGAAACAGAGGCGCGCATGATGTTCCTCGTCAGCGTGTGTTGTTGTTATGTAAGGGAGCTCGTTGGAACCGATTATGGCGCTTTGCACGGTTGAGCCCCATGACTTCGCTGACGGGTCAATGGGCCAGAGAGGCCAATTGCTTTATCTCGCCTGTCGTTGAACAAATTCCTGCAACACCCTGGCGGATTGGCCCGGGCGCTCCAGCATGGGCAGGTGGCCGACACCCGGGAACACGTGAACTTCCGCATTGGGTGTAGCGGTACGAAACCAGTCTACGCAACGGGTTGGTGTGATCACGTCGCGATCACCCCATTGCACTTGCAGTGGTGGAGTGTCCGGGCCAAGAAATCGCGCGGGGGCCAGGGCATCGGCCAGCATATCGTTGAAAATATGCCGTAGCGACGCTTGCCGTTTTAGCAGGTCAGGACCCAGCAGGCCGGTCATGGCCAGCCCGGGTACCGTGGGCTTGCCATTCCCGACGCTGTTGAACATGCGGTAAACGCCGGCCCAGTCGCCAGGAATAAGAATGGCATCGCGATCAGACTTGAAGGGCGCGTTGATATCCACATCCGGGTGTTCCGGAATGCCGGCGCTATTGAGCAGTGTGACCGAGCGGGGTGGCTGGTTCAGCTTATGGGCGAGGATCGCGGCAATGGCACCGCCCATGGAACTGCCCGCCAGATGCAGGTTGTCGCCCGGGTATTCAGACAGCCAGTCCCTCAGCCGCTCTGCCTGGCGTTCGTAGCGATAGCTGGCCGCGGGCTGATACTGGCTTTCGCCCAGCCCCGGCAGGTCCGGAATCAGCAGATGCCAGTGCGAAGGCAGCTTCTGCATCCAGAGCGCCCAGTTCTCCTTCATGGAGGCAAAGCCATGGATAAGCACCAGGGTCGGACGCCCCGGGCCGGGCCGGCCGCGTTCCAGAAAAATCATGCGATGACCGTCCACACCGGCTTCCCGGCGTTTGGCTCTGAGCAGCCAGCGTTGTCCGGTTCGGGCCATGGGCCAGAGATCGGGTACAGGGATCGATGCCACGGGCACACCTCATTACTGTGAATGCCTTGTCAGTTTAACGCGGCACGAGCCGTGCGCTATTGCCCGGCTGCCGGACTCCGGAGGCGGTGCAGCAAGTCAGCGGGTGGGGCTGAGGTTCAGATCGGTCAGCACGGGATTGTGGTCAGACGATCGCCAGGGGCCCGACTGATCCGGGGTCTGATGGTAGCTCAGCGCCCGGGGCTCATCGGCGTTGATGTTCCAGGTTTGCGCCCGCTCAACCCAAGGCATCAGTGCCGGGCTGGCAAGCGCGTAATCAAGGGTACCTTTCTGGCCCTGGTACCGGTAGGTATAGTGCTCGCACTGCATTGGCAGGCAAGGGTGATACTGGTGTACCAGGCTGGTGAAACCGGCTTCCTGGAACTGTTCGACCGGCGCCTCGCGGGCATAGCTATTGAGATCGCCAGTGATCAGTACGGGTGTGGTTTCGGGATCTCCGGCCAGTGCCTGGAGCCAGATCACGATAGCGTTGGCGCTGAGGGTCCGCTGCCGGTTGTAGCAGCCCTGCCCGTCGCCCTGATCCTGTTCTCGGGCCGCTGCATGCCGGCAGGATTTTGATTTCAGATGTGGTACCACCACCCAGAACGTCAGCTCGCTTCCCCGGGCACGGAATGCCTGGGCGAGTGGCGGGCGGGACGCGCCTGGAAGTTCGCCTGGTCCGGGCCTGTAAGCCGGGCTAGTGGGGCGGACCCGGGATTCCCGATACAGCAAGGCAGTGCGGATGGCATCGTTGCCGTCCCTGCCCGGCGTCTGTACGACTGCCCAATCAGCGCCGAGCGTCCGGGCCAGGCCAGCCGCCGCACTGTCTGGGCCGTAGCCGTCATTTTCCAGTTCGGTCACGGCAAGGATGTCGGGGTGCGCGTCCTGGATGGTTCGGGCGAGTTTACGGTTCTGGGTCTGAAACTGCTCGAGCGATGATGCGCCACGTGGCGTGGGAAAGCCCTTGCCCTGCCCGTCGCCATTGAAGTAGTTCTGCAGGTTCAGGGTCATGATCCGGATACTGTCCGTTGATTTGGTCGGCGCTTGTGGTCTGGGGTTACGGGCCTGGAAACGTGGTACAGCGCCCGGTTGAACCCGCCACTGGCCAAAGCGGTAATCCAGTACGCCCTCCAGTTCTGACACGATATCGCCGGCCCGAACGGTATCGCGTTCTGATAGCCAGGGCACCGGCGTCGGGTTTTGCTTGCCCAGGCCATCGTCCAGGGTTATCCGTTGCGCCAGGTTTTGCTGTTCCAGTGTGCGGGCAGCCGGACCTGGCGCTAACTGTTCTGTGGCAATCACCTGATCGCTGGCCGCCAATGCCAGCTCGCCGTACCTGGCCAGGTTGTAGTTATCGATGACCGTCAGGGGCTCATCGAAACGCACCCGCATGTTTTCCAGGCTTTCGGGTGGTTGCGACCAGGGTAGCGATACGTTGATCAGCGCTGGCAGGGATGCCTGGCCGCATACTGAAAGGTTGTGCACCGGTGCCAGTTCGGTCAGGCCGTGAAACTCCTTGACAGTGCCGGTAACCCGCACCCGCTGACCCACGCTGCCACCGGCTTTGCGGGTATAGACAAACAGTGCTTCGGAGGTGGCTGGATTGTCATCGGTCTGGTGATCGGCCTGCTGCAGATAGAAGCCGGAAAAGCCGCCAGGTTTTCGGGCATCCAGTACAAGGATGCCTTCTACGGTCACGGTTTGGCCGATCAGTGGGGATTGGTTGCCGGTGCCCTGTACCTGATGGATGGGCGTGGCGGAAGCTCCACAGCGGTTATCGGCTTGCGCCTGGAGTGGCGTCGCCGATAACACAAGCCCGAGGCAAAGAAGGGCAGTAAAGGTCTGGAGCGGTCTGGTCACGGGGCCAGTCTAGCAGAGACCGGCCACCGCCTTGAGTGCCCGCTCGCGTTTGCTGCCAAAACCGAGCTGGTCCGGGTTGGCCAGTTCGAGCTGCTGAACCAATGGGTCTGGATGGCTGTTTTCGTAGGTGATGCCCAGTCGGGACAGCGCATAGGGCGCCAGGGCGGCTCTGGTTTCGATGTGCAGCAGGCCATTGGTCATGCCGTAGTCGCGGGCGATGATCTTCTGCTGGGCTTCGGTCAGACGCTGGTCCGGGGTGATCTCCAGTGTCACCTGCCGCTGCCAGTCGTCATCCTGCTGGGCGTTGTGCCGGGCTTTCTGGCGCAGGGCCTCAATACGGCCGTGGAAGCGGCTCAGGGCGAAATCCCGGAATTCCCGGTTGGCGCTGCACCAGGCCCGAATGTGCCAGCTGTTGCCGGCACAGACCAGAGCGTGGGGTTCCAGCACACTCTCGGCGGCTTCCGGGCGGCTCAGTGATACGTAGCTCGCCTTCAGCTGGCGATGATAACGGGTGGCGGTCACCACGGCCCGCATAACTTCCGGGTCTATATGCCGGGCCGCCTCCGGGATGACGGCGTTGCCGGGCAGGCCCAGTTCAAGATCGGAGAAGGTATCACTCAGATTCTGCTGGCGGGCCAGAAGATCCTGATACTCGGATACGGCGCCCCGGGTGACCACCGGCTTGAAATTGGCAGAGGGGACATAGCCTTTCAGGTGCCGGTCGTAGACCAGATTGCCGGGAGCCAGTTCACGAAGATAAGTATTGATGTCCTTGGAAGCCTGCTGTCGACCGATACCAAAGCTGTGACAGATATGGTTGGTGGTCAGTCGACCCTCCCACAGGGCGATAATCTCGATCAGGCGATAGCGAAGCAGTAAATCCCAACGAATGGGCCAGTCCGTTTTCTTCATAACCAGGCGCTCACGGTCCAGTAGATTGCATGGCAAATATGTTACCTGCTCCCGCCAATCGGGTCTGTTACGACCCATTAATGTAAAACATTGTCAAATGGCCTGCCTGTGCGGGCTCGGGGTCTCGGCAACTCCCTAGTGGCGCGGCTATAAAGAGGTTGGTTAAATGCTCGCCAGCAGACAATCTATAATGTTGCTATCTTTTCTTTTTGTTACCCACTGTAATCGCGACAGGCAGAATTCCGATGACCCGAATGGTTGCGTCTTTATCAGCGCTGATACTCAGTATTGTCCTTCTGGTCAGTGGCAACGCCTTTCTGATGACTCTGTTGGGCATTCGCCTGAGTATTGAAGAGATTTCGCCAGATGTGATCGGCTGGGTGCTGGTGTGTTACTCCATCGGTTTTGTGCTTGGCACCTTGTATGTGCACAAGATTATTGGCCGGGTGGGTCACATCCGTGCCTTTGCGGTGTTCGCAGCCATGGCGGCGGTCACCGCACTGATGTATCCGATGGCTATTTCCATGGTGTTCTGGGCCGTGCTGCGGGTGCTGTCCGGGTTCAGTATTGCCGGGGTGCTGGTGGTCATTGAGAGCTGGTTTTCCAGTCGGGCCACCAACGCTAATCGCGGCGCACTCTTCGCGGTCTATCAGATTGTCTTCTATCTTTCGGCCGCCGGCGGCCAGTTGATCGTCAATGTCGGTGACCCGGCCAACTTCCTGCCGTTCTCGCTGGCGGCCATGTTGTTGACGCTGGCATTGATTCCGTTGTCTTTGACCCGGATGGAGGCGCCGGTTATTGAACAGGCCAGTCGCATGTCGGTGTTCAAGCTGGCGCGGGAGTCGTTTTCGGGCGTTGCCGGGGCGCTGATCTGTGGGGTGATGATCGGTGGCTTCTATGCCCTTGGGCCGGTTTACGCCACGCTGGTTGGCCTGGATGTGGCGCGCACCTCTACCTTTATGGCCAGCGCGATTGTGGCGGCCATGCTTCTGGCCTGGCCGCTGGGACGGCTGTGCGACCGCTTTGACCGGCGCAGGGTCATGTTCTGGGTGGCGATGGCCGCCTCGGCTTCCGCGGGCGGTGTCGCGGTGTTCGGTGCGAGCAACCTGGCGTTGTTGACCTTGTTGGTGGGGTTGTTTACCGGCCTTTCGGCCACCATCTATCCAATCGCAGTGGCGATCACCAACGACCGTATGGACAGCAACCGGATAGTCTCCGCCAGTGCGACCTTGCTGCTGAGCTATGGTATTGGCAGTGTCATCGGCCCTATTGCCATGGCCAAGCTGATCAGCCTGTTGGGTCCGGCCGGTCTGTTCTATGGCAATGCCGGTTTCCTGCTGGTATTGGCGGTGATTACCAGCTACCGCATCAGCCACACCGAAGATGTTCCGGTGGACGAGCAGGAGCATTTCGTTCCGGCCATGCCGGAAACCTCACCGGTGCTGACCGAGATGGATCCCCGGAACACCGAGTTTCACGAATCACCGGAAGTGGAAGAAATGCAGGAGGAGCTGCGTCAGGCCGGTTGACGCAGCTTTCGGTTTTCCCCAATTATATTTTTGTCTTCACATCTGTTTTTATTTCAATGGTTAGCTTACTATTGGTGAATTTCCAATAAGGTAAGTCTTTTGTCGGTTTTCGGGGTGGCGTTTGCTTGTCCCATGCCGGATCACCATCAGGAGTAATGAACCATGAGAGATCAGTTTCCGTTTGCCGTTGCCCGGGTAACCCGCCGCTGGCGCAAAATGCTCGATGAACGCCTGAAAGATCTGGGTGTTACCCAGGCGCGTTGGAGCACCATGGTGTATCTGCAGCAAGGTGGTGAAGGCCTGACCCAGCGCGAACTGGCCAGCCTGATGGCCATTGAAAACCCGACCCTGGTACGTTTGCTGGACAGTCTTGAGCAACAGGGGCTGATTGAGCGCCGCCCATGCCCCAACGATCGTCGCGCCCGTCGCCTTCACCTGACCAAGGCCGGTGTCGAGTTCATGGATGAGTTGTCCGAGCGCGCGGCCACGCTCCGAGAGGAGATGCTTGACGGCATTTCCGACAAAGACATTGAGGCATCGCTCAAGGTTTTCCACAAGATCATGGAAAACGCCGAGAAGCAGAAGTGAGTCTTGGCTGATCAATCCGTAGAGGGCCTGCGGGCCCGATATGGTGACCGCTGGCGCTGGCTGGCGGTGCTTACCGTGGTGCTCGGCACCATGGCCACGGTGCTCAGTGCCACGGTGGTCAACGTTGCCCTGCACGATATCATGGTGGAGTTCGGTATCCGCCAGGGCCAGGTTCACTGGCTGGCGACCGGTTTCATTGCCGCCATGACCACCACCATGCTGGCTTCGGCGTGGCTGCTGGACCGCTTCGGTGTCCGCAAGACCCTCAGTGCCGCCATGGCCATGTTCACGCTGATTTCCCTCGCCGGTGGCTTGGCGCCCACGCCAGAATTGTTGATTGCCGCCCGGATTGGGCAAGGGGCCATGGCCGGGTTGATGCAGCCCATGGGCATGTATCTGGTGTTCCGGATTTTTCCGGCGGACCAGCGCGGCCGCGCCATGGGCATCTATGGCATGGGTGTGATTCTCGCGCCGGCTCTGGGCCCGGTCCTCGGTGGTTTTCTGGTGGATCAGTTCCACTGGCGCTGGGTGATGTTTGCCCCGGCTCCGGTCACCCTGCTGGGTGTGTGGATGGCCTTGCGCTTTCTGCCGTCACCACGGTCCCGTCCGGCTCCCTACATGTTCGATCTGTCCGGTATGGTTCTGCTGGGGGCCGCGGTTGCTGTCACCCTGGAAACGCTTAACCGTCTGCAGGACTGGCCCGGAGACTCTGTGCGTATTGCCTGGCAGGGCGCGTTGGCTGCGATTCTGATTATTGGATTTATCGTACGTGAACGTCGTGCCGCCCATCCGCTTGTCCGATTGGCGTTACTGCGAGAGCCGGTGTTTCTGTACGCAACCCTGGGCGCCATGGCACTGGGTCTGGCGCTGTTCGGCTCTACCTATCTGATCCCGTTATTTGTGCAGACTTCGCTGGGCTTCTCGGCCACAGAAGCGGGCTTGCTGATGTTACCCGCAGGCGTCGTACTGGGCATGGTGTTCCCCGTCGCCGGCCGGCTTGCCGACAAACGCAGTGCCCGTGGGCTGGTGTTGTTTGGCATTGCCATGTTTGCCTGTTCGGCGGTGTTGTTTGCCGCTACCGGGGCGCTGGTCGGGTTTGTCTGGCTGGCATTGTGGGCAGTTGTGGGCCGAATCGGTATAGGCTTTATGTTGCCGGCGCTGTCGACGGGAGCTCTGAACCCGCTCGCGCCGGAACAGCTGGGTGCAGGTTCCAGTACGATCAATTTCGCCCGTCAGCTGGGTGGTGCGCTCGGAGTGAATATCGTTGCCCTCACCATCGAGTTCGGCGAACACGAAGGCGGGCTGCCAACCGTTTCAGCCTTTGCCTCGGCCTGGTGGCTGGTTGCGGTATGCGTGGCGCTGGCGGCGGTGCCGATCTGGAAAATGCGGGCCTGAGGCCGGGAGTTGCCTTGTTTGCCGCTATTCATTACTATGGCCGCACCTTCGGGGGAGTAGCCTCTGCACCGGTGATCCGGGGCAGACGGTGGTCAACATACTTGCAGCTCAATCTGCATGGCCATCGTGTTCCTGAACAGGAACTGGCAAGACCTGAGGCAGATCACCTCCAATGGGCGGAAGGTGGGCTGTCTCATGTCTGAATTGTCTCCGCCCTGAGGTTCTGCTGAATGGATGCTTTTCTCGCTTCGACGCTTGCCGTTGCCATCGCTGAAATTGGCGATAAAACCCAGCTGTTGTCTCTCTTTCTGGTTGCCAGATACGCCAAACGTACCCCTATCATCCTCGGGATTCTGATTGCTACCGTGCTTAACCATGCCCTGTCCGCCTGGCTGGGCGCCTGGGTTGCGCAATGGATTCCGGAGGCCTGGCTGCCCTGGATCCTGGCCGTCAGCTTTGTTGCCATTGCCCTGTGGCTGTTGATTCCAGACAAGGATGATTCGGAGGACTCGAAATTCCTGGGTATGGGTGCCTTCATGGCCACGACCATCATGTTCTTCCTGGCGGAAATTGGTGATAAAACCCAGATTGCCACGGTGGTCCTGGCCGCACGGTATACCGACACGTTCTGGGTTATCATGGGTACAACGGTGGGTATGCTGTTGGCCAATGTGCCGGTTATCATGGCGGGTCGCTGGCTGATGGAACGCCTGCCGCTGGCCATGGCGCGAATCAGTGCGAGTATTCTGTTTGTGGCCCTGGCCGTGGTGACGGTCTGGGCCACGGTAATGAACTCCTGAGCCGGGCGCCGGTCACTGAGTGTGAGAAATGTTGTTACGGGAACCCAATGTTATGCAGTGGAAAAGCTGGTTGCTTGTTGTCTTCGGTGTCAGTCTGCTGTGGCCGTTTTCCACGGTACAGGCCGCCCGGGACGTAAGCGAGCCGCAGGCATCAGAACAGGCGCCGGACCGGTCCCCGCGGGTTCCCACGTTCCGGCCTGACGGTGACCTGGCCGGAGAACTGCAGGTGTTCAATACCGTGTATGAAGACACCTTTGCCGGTATTGGCAACAAACTGGCCCTGGGCTACCTGGAATTGGTGAAGGCAAACCCCGGCATTGACCCCTGGTTGCCGGGCGAGGATACCATGATCACGCTGCCCCGCATGTATGTGCTCCCGGACGTTGAGCGCAAGGGCATTATCATCAATCTGGCCGAGTACCGGCTGTATTACTTCACACCGGATGGCGGTGTGCAGGTGTACCCGGTTGGTGTGGGCACCGAGGAAAACCCCTCGCCGCTGACCAATGCCAAAGTGACCATGCCGCTGGAGTCCCCGGCCTGGTACCCGCCGGCCAGCATTCGTGCTGAGTACGAGGCGTCAGGCGACTATCTGCCGAAAATGATTCCGCCTGGCCCGGGCAATCCCCTGGGTACCCATGCGCTCATGCTGAGCGAAAAGGGCTACCTCATTCACGGCACGAACAAACAGTTCGGTGTCGGTATGCCGGTCAGTCACGGCTGCTTCCGCATGTACAACGAAGACATTTCACGGTTTGTCTATCAGGTAGAGAAAGGCACGCCGGTTCAGGTGATTCGTGAACCGGTCAAGATCGGCATGTCCGGTGGTGAGGTGTGGCTTGAAGTGCATCGGCCCCATGAAGATTATTCGGCCCGCGACCGGGAGCGCCTGTGGGCTCAGGTGTTTGAGAAGGTGGAGAGCTTCCGCCAGCAGCATCCGGATGTGGATCTTCGCCGCCGTTCCATTGAGCTGGCGGTGGATCAGGCCGACGGTCTGCCCACCATGATCGGCGAGAAGCTTACCCGGATGGCCTCTGAGGATTCGGGTGAGCCGGCAGAATCCGAGAAACAGGGCAAGCCGGAACAGACCCTGTATTTTTGATCCCCACTGGTAAAGGAACACCGCAATGAGCAGGAGCATTCTGATCACCGGCGCCAGTTCTGGCCTTGGCGAAGGCATGGCCCGTGAATTTGCCTCCCGCGGAGATAACCTGGCGCTCTGTGCCCGGAGGACCGAGCGGCTCGAGGTGCTGAAGTCCGAACTTGAGCAGCGGTACCCGGGTATCCGGATTCACGTGATGGCACTGGATGTGAATGATCATGCTCAGGTGCAGGAAGTGTTCCGGGCTTTTCAGGCACACTTTGGAACGCTGGACCGGATTATCGTGAATGCCGGTATCGGTAAGGGACAGCCACTGGGAACCGGGCGTTTTGACGCTAACCGGCAGACAGCAGAAACCAACTTTGTCGCCGCCCTCGCCCAGATTGAAGCGGCGATGGAAATTTTCAGAGAACAGAACCGGGGTCATCTGGTCGCCGTATCATCGGTAACGGCAGTGCGTGGTATGCCGGGCAACGTCACCACCTATGCGGCCACCAAAGCCGGGTTGGCAGCACTTTGTGAAGGACTGCGCATTGAGTTGAAGAAACGCCGGTCCCCGATCCGTGTGACCACCCTGTATCCGGGTTATATTCGCACTGAGATCAATGAGAAGGTGAAAAACACCCCGTTCATCGTCGACGCACAAACCGGCTGTCGTGCTATGGTGAAAGCCATAGAAGCCGGGAAAGCCGAGCATTTTGTACCGGCATGGCCCTGGGCTCCGATTGGTTTCGTGCTAAGGCGGTTACCGGAGTCGGTTCTGGCAAAGCTGTTCTGATCACTCCCGTGGGAGGTTGAGATGCGTGCAAGCCACTTCAGGACATCGACACTCACCCCCAGAGTAAAGCTCTGGGCGCTGGTGTTTGTAGCCGGAGCCTTGCTGGCCCTGTTCAGTCTTTCCCTGAAAGTCTTTGCGCAACAGGAATCGCCCCGTCAGGCCCTGGTGCTTTCGGTTGAAGGTGCGATTGGCCCGGCCACCATGGATTATGTGACCCGCGGTATTCGCCGGGCGGAGCGGGAAAGCGCCGGCCTGGTGGTGATTGAAATGGACACCCCGGGCGGTTTGATGGATTCCATGCGGGAAATCATCAAGACCATTCTCGCTTCCGATGTGCCGGTGGCGACCTACGTTTCACCCCAGGGTGCCCGGGCGGCCAGTGCCGGTACCTATATCCTCTACGGCAGCCACATTGCCGCCATGGCTCCGGCCACCAACCTTGGCTCAGCCACACCCGTGCAAATGGGTGGCCTGCCCGGCTCCACAGAACCTGAGTCCCCTTCTGAATCTGCCCCTGAAGAATCTTCGGAGGACACCGACCAGAGCGAATCGGCCGACAAACGTCGTGGCGACACTGCTATGGAGCGCAAGGTACTGGAAGATGCCGTGAGCTACATCCGCGGCCTGGCCGAGCGCCATGGCCGTAATGCCGACTGGGCGGAAGAGGCGGTTCGAGAGGCGGTCAATCTCGGGGCTACCGAAGCCCTGGAGCGTAACGTGGTGGACGTGGTGGTGCCAAACCTCCGGGCGTTGTTAAGCGAGATTGATGGTCGCACTGTGCGCTTGGCCGCCGGTGATCGGGTGCTGGAAACCGCGCAACTGGAATTGGTGCGGGCCGAGCCGGACTGGCGCACCGAATTGCTGTCGGTGATTACTGACCCGAATGTGGCCTATTTCCTGATGATCATCGGCTTTTACGGCATTCTTTTCGAGCTGGCCAACCCTGGCGCGGTGGTGCCGGGTGTCATTGGCGCCATCAGCCTGATTCTGGCCTTGTTCGCCTTCCAGGTCTTGTCGGTGAACTACGCGGGCCTGGCGCTGATCCTGTTAGGGCTGGCGTTCATTGTTGGCGAGGCGTTTGTGCCCAGTTTCGGCATACTCGGCATCGGTGGCATCGTGGCGTTTGTCACCGGCTCGGTCATTTTGATGGACGGCAGTCATCAGGACATTTCGCTGCCCACGATTGGTGGCACGGCGGTGGTGGCCGGGGGCTTTATTCTCTGGACCGTCACTCGGTTCATCGGCCTTAGGCGGCGACACCCGGTCTCGGGTAGTGAGCAGCTGGTCCACGAACACGGTGTGGCACTGGATAACTTTGTTCCCACCTACGATGCCTACACGGGGCATGTGCGGGTCAGCGGCGAGCGCTGGAACGCCCGAAGTCAGGTGGCCATTGCAGCCCGGGCCCAGGTGCGGGTCAACGGTATGGACGGCCTGACCCTGCTGGTGGAACCCGGAGACGATGAACCGGCGAAGCACACAGATTAAACATCAACGGCAAATCAAGGAGGCCGTATGAATCTCGGTGACATTATTCCCTATATTGCACCGACGGTGGTGCTGCTGCTGATCCTCGGGTCGGCAATCAAGATCCTGCCGGAATATGAGCGTGGCGTGGTCTTCTTTCTGGGCCGGTTCCAGGGTGTAAAGGGCCCCGGTCTGATCATCGTCATTCCCGGCATCCAGCAAATTGTGCGAGTTGATCTTCGGGTGATTACCCTGGATGTTCCCAGCCAGGACGTGATCTCCAAAGATAACGTGACCGTGCGGGTAAATGCGGTGCTGTACTTCCGGGTGGTGGATCCGGAAAAAGCCATCATCCGGGTTGAAGATTATGGCGCCGCCACCAGCCAGCTGGCCCAGACCACACTGCGGTCTGTACTGGGCAAGCACGATCTGGACGAGATGCTGTCGGAGCGGGACAAGCTGAACGCCGACATCCAGGAGATCATCGATGCCCAGACCGAAGAGTGGGGTATCAAGGTGGCAAACGTGGAAATCAAACATGTGGATCTGAACGAGTCCATGATCCGTGCCATCGCCCGTCAGGCGGAAGCCGAGCGGGAGCGCCGGGCCAAGGTCATTCACGCTGAAGGCGAACTTCAGGCCTCGAAGAAACTGGTGGAAGCGGCTGAGGTGATGTCTGTCAACTCAGGTGCCATGCAATTGCGTTATCTGCAAACGCTGGCGGACATGAGCAACAACAATTCCTCAACCATTGTGTTCCCGTTGCCGATGGATCTGGTCAAGACCTTCATCAAGAACCAGGGGCCGGAAAAGGCTGGGCAGGAAGAGCCGAAACCGTAATACGGGAATTTTCAGCAGGCACAAAAAAGGCCGGATTGACCGGCCTTTTTCGTTAGCTGACAGCCTTACTTCTGGCTGGCACGCTCAAGCATGCGCTTGGCACGCTCGTTTGCTTCGTCAGCAGCTTTCTGGGCAGCACGGGCTGCAGCCAGAGCTTCTTCAGCAGTCTGCTGGGCAGTACGTGCACTGCTGGCGGCGCTGTTAGCAGTGTTCAGGGCGTTGTTGGCAGTCTGCTCAGCGGAGCTGGCAGTTGCATTCGCTTCGTCGATAGCAGCTTGTTCAGTAGTGGCACAACCTGCAGTCAGAGCAGTAGCCAGTGCAAACCCGGCGATCGTCAGTTTACGCATTGTAAATCCCCTTATTGGTCGTTTTATTTCCTGTGATCCGGAAGCCGTTCAGACAGCTCCCTTCTGCTAGGCCCGATAGGCAGTGACTACCGGAGTCGTCAAACAGTGTAAAACACTCAGAGACAAAATGTTAACTAAGGATACGTAAATTTTCTTAGCTTATGACAACAACTTAATCCGGCTTTCATGGCGTTGTCACCAAGCGGAAAGAATCACGGTACGATGCGGATGGGGGTTCCGTTCTGAACCAGCTGCCAGATTTCATCCATGGCTTCGTTGCTCACGGCAATGCAGCCATCGGTCCAGTCCAGCCCGGTGTAGGCAAAGGCCATGTCGCCGGCGTTGTTGGGCAGGCCGTGAATCATGATGCTGCCACCCGGATCAAGGCCCCAGGCCTCGGCCAGTTCCCGGTCCCGGGGGCTGGGATAGGAGATATGGATGGATTTATAGAAATCGCTGCCGGCATTGCGCCAGTCCAGCACATAATCACCCTCGGGTGTGCGCTCATCCCCCTCGTACAGCTTGTGGCCGACGGGATTGTCACCGAGGGAGATCCGGTACTGGCGTACGGTTTCATCACCGCTGAGCAGGTAAAGGCGACGTTCCCCCTTGTTGACCAGTACCTGGGTAATCTCCAGCAGGCCTTCCATTAACGCCGGTTCCGGTGGGCTCGGCATCATGCTGGTGTCGGCCCGGGCCAGAAGCTCAGAGGCTGACGCCAGCAGGGGGGCCGCAACCAGGGCAATGGTCAGTAAAGCTCGAACAATCATGAAACTCGCACAAATCGCTGAATGGTTAAACTTTATTCATGCTGTTTATACCATAGCCAGGTAACAGGTTGATAAGGGGTTCTGTTACAGAGTTTGGCTTTTCTTGACCGGGATCCCGTTCAGGAATCCATTTTCATGCCTACTTTGGTGACCCGGTCAGCGTCAGTTGCCCTGGCGACCAGGGTAACCGGGCCCAGCACCACCTTGTCACCGACCACCGGATGGCCCTTGGTGCGCCTGGCAAAACACTCAGCCAGGGAGAGTTCCGGTGGCAGCTCATCAAACTCAATGCCGTACACCTGTTCAACATCACCCAGCAGGGCATCGCCATTGAGCACAAAATCCCCGAAGAATGCCCGCTCAGCCAGATGCTTCGGCGCCTGGCGGCCGCTCAAGGCTTTACCCAGATCCGGCAGCAACGCTGGTGTGGCGAACATGGCGACCACATCGCCAGAATAGACCTCCAGCTCCCGGGTTGGTTGCAGGCATGTTCGATCCCGGAAAATACCGGCAACGGCGGTGTTGTCGGGAAGCCGGAGTTGGCCGAGGGCTCGGGGGCTTTCCCAGTTCTTGCCGCGCAGCGGAAACAGCATCAGTTCGTGGTCACCGGCGGCGGGCACGTCCAATGGCAGCCGGCGGTATGGATCCTCTCCCGCAGGCACTTCCAGTTTCAGTTTGCGGGCCAGTGGTGCCATGGTGGTGCCCTGAACCAGCAGGGATACCAGCACAATAAAGAAAGCGGCATGGAACACCAGTTGGGCATCCGGAAGGTCTGCAATAATCGGGAACAGGGCGAGCACGATCGGCACGGCGCCACGCAGGCCCACCCAGCTGATGAATCCCAGTTCCCGCCGATTGAATGCGAAAGGCCAAAGCGTGAGTAGCACGGTGGCCGGCCGGATCACGAAAATCAGCGCCAGTGCCAGAATCAGACCGCCACCGGCCAGCGGCACCAGATCCGATGGATTAACCAGCAGGCCCAGCATCAGGAACAGGCAAAGCTGTGCCAACCAGGCCAGGCCATCATGCACCTGAAGAATCATCGGCATCATCCGAACATGCCGGTTACCAATCACCACCCCGGTGAGGTAAATCGCCAGAAAGCCACTGCCGCCGATGGCGTTGGTTGAGGAGAACACGGCGATGCCGGCAGCGGCTACCAGCAGCGGGTAAAGCGACGGGGTCAGTCGTATTCGGTTGACCAGCTGAACCACGGCAAAGCCACCAAGGAGGCCGGCCACCGTGCCGATGCCGAACTGCTGTACCAGCATCATCAGGCCTTTGGCCAATGCCCCCTCTTCGTAACTGCCAATCAGGGTAACCAGCAGCAGAGTCAGGAAAATGGCCATGGGGTCGTTACTGCCGGATTCGATTTCCAGCGTGGCGCTGACCCGCTCGTTCAGATGCAGGCCCCGGCCCTGGAGTAGTGAGAAGACGGCGGCGGCATCGGTGGAGGAAATAATGGCGCCGACCAACAAAGCCATCAGCCAGTGCAGGTCGAACACCCACCAGGCAACCAGTGCGGCGCCACCGGCGGTCAGGCCAACGCCAAGGGTGGCCAGTACCAGTGCCGGCCGCAGACCTACCCGGAACGTTTCCACCCGGGTACGCATGCCGCCATCCAGCAGAATCACACCCAGCGCCAGATTGGCGATCAGGAAGGCCAGCTCGAAGTTGTCGAATTCGATACCACCCGGGCCGTCTTCCCCCATCATCATGCCCACGACCAGGAAGATCAGCAGCACGGGCATGCCAACGCGGCTGGAAAGCGGGCTGAGAACGATGCTGATCACCAGCATCAAGGCGCCAATCAGGGTAAGTGTGGGATCCATCAGACTCCAGACCAAAGGGGCTTGCCCGAACGCAGGGCCCGGGCTTATATTGCTGTGGCAATCATTATGCAGGCGGGCGTAGCTCAATGGTAGAGCAGAGGCTTCCCAAGCCTACGACGTGGGTTCGATTCCCATCGCCCGCTCCAAACCGATACCCGCACACATCCTGACACCTCCTTAAAACTCCGTTTTTTCAATCGCTTAAGTAAGCTTAATGTCTTTATACGCCCGTGTATATCCTTGTACCTCGGGTCCCGTTGTGTATAGCGGCTTGTATGGTAATTTCAAAGGCGAACTGAGCTATACAAACGGAAACCGGAATGAAGCGCAAAGAAATCAAACGGACCCCGCTGGCTGAGACAGTCCTGCGGAGCCTGGAGCCTGAAGATAAACTCTACAGGATCAAAGATGGGCCGAACCAGCTGCATTTTACCGTGGCTGCTAATGGCTCTAAGCGCTGGGAGGTCAGATTTAAAAGGCCTGATGGTAAGTGGAGCTGGCTGGGTGTTGGTGGTTACCCGGCTGTTAGCGCCAAGTTTGCCCGAAAACAGGCCGATCTCATTCAGGCACAGGTATCGGACGGGAAGGATCCTCGGGAAGTTCGCCGTGCTGAGGAAGCAACCAGAAAGGCGCTAATTGAACATCCCTTCTCGGAGTCTTGTGAATACTGGTACAACAAGAAACTCGATGATGGTTATGCCAAAAGTACTGCCAAACAGATGCGTGGATATCTGGACAATGACATCCTGCCTGAACTTGGAAACATTCCGGTCAAGCAGATTACGCCAAAACAGTGTGCCGACCTGCAGCACAAGATCGAGCTCAGCCAGAGCTTCGATAAAAGCAAGAAGGTTCGTCAGGCGCTGAACCAGATCTTCCGTTACGCCATCGGGCGCGGAATCTGCGAGACCAATCCCGCGTCTGAACTAAGGTATATCGCCAAGCGAAGAGGTGGAAAAACTCCTTTCCCTCATTTATTAGAGCCTGAGCTGCCAGATTTTCTGAGAGCCGTGGAATCCTCCACCTCCCGGACACAGACCGTGATTGCTATGAAAATGACGCTTTTCACAGCATCGCGTCCTGGGATGGTCGTCAAGGCGGAGTGGACGCATGTAAATCTGGATCTGGCGTTGTGGGTTGTGCCCGAGGGGAATATGAAAAACAGGACTCAGCACATTGTTCCCCTTCCGGTTCAACTCGTGGCTTTGCTGAAAAAACTCAAAGAAATGACCGGTCGGTCCCGGTACCTGTTTCCAAGTATCGGGCCAAAGAATCCGACCATGCCCACAGATTCGATTAACAAGATGCTACGGGGCATCGGTTATAAGGGGCGATTGACCGGCCACGGTTCGCGGCACACCGCTTCTACCCTTCTGCATGAGCATGGCTGGCACCATTACCACATTGAAGCCCAGCTCTCTCACAGGATGCCGGGTGTTGCCGGTGTCTATAACCAAGCCGCGTATCTGGAAGCCCGCCGGGTGATGATGCAATGGTATGCCGATTATCTGGACGCGCTAAGGAAAGGGTTGACTGAAAAGCAGAAAAAGAAATTTGAGCAGCGTGTTGTCGAGGCAATGATCCGGTATCGGCCGGTCGAATCCGGCCAACAGGTTGCTGCTTGAAAATCGGCTCACCCGGGTCTTATTTCAAATTTATTGAAATTAGACGCCACACGGCCACCGAATCCGGCAATAGTATAGGTGTCGTTCTTAACAAATTCAGGAGCGGCACCCATGGCCAAGAAAATCCAGAAAATCCTTATCCGCCAGAAAACCTTGATGGAAATGCTCGATCTCTCCAGCAGTGGGTTCTATGAGCTGAAGAAGCGTGATCCCACCTTTCCTAGGCCGATCAAGGATGGCAGTTCTCAGCAGGCTCCAGCCTTTTATGTGTATGAGGAGGTTCGTTGCTGGCTGATTGACCGGATTACAGCTCGGGATGAAAAGCGTTGATTGAGTTCGCTTTGGATAGTCACACCTCTCTTGGGTTGTATCAGTGTCGAAGTTCGACAGGCAAATGCTACATCAGGAGCTTGGCAGCATGAGTTCGTAACCAATCCCTGCGCTCAGGGTAATCCGGCATCACCCGCGCCATCTCCCGCCAGAACTCCGGGGAATGGTCATGGCGTATCAGGTGGCAGAGTTCGTGAATCACCACGTAATCCACCATCCGGTTAGGTGCCATCATAATCTGCCAGTTAAATTCTAGCTTGCCCTTGGTAGTGCAGCTGCCCCAGCGGGATTTGAAGGTGCGGATGCCAACTCCGGCAGGCTCTACGCCAACCATGGGCACGAAGCGGTTCACCTTCTCGGTCAGCTTCTGTTCAGCCTTCCGTTTGTACCAGCGTACAAGGGCATTGCGGACCATGTGGGGTTGTTCGGTGCCGTTGGGTACGGTGACCACCAATCGTCCGTTCAACAGCTTCACAGGCGCGAAGTTGCCTGTTTCTAACTTTAGCCGATAGTTGCGCCCCAGATAACTGAAGGCTTCGCCAGACACATAGCGTTTGCTGCTGGCGGGTGTCATTTCCTGGTGCAGGGTGATCTTCTCCTTGATCCAGCGGCGTTTGGCTGCCAGTAACTGGTCGATCTTTTCGGCAGGGGTGTTCACGGGCACCACCACAGACACGGCACCGTCTTCCACCCGAATATCCGCAGACTTGCGGCGGTTGGTGCGGATGACTTCAGCAATGAAGCCGTGGGCATCCCGGTATTCTGGTTTATGTGCAGCTGCCATCATTTGAACTTGTTCTGTGCCAGTTCCATGAACCGATCCTGAACCACGTTGACCAGTGCTTTTTCACCAAACGAACAATCCAGAACCGCCCGTTTGATTTCTTTCTTCATCCGCTTCACTTCGTCCGGTTTGCTGAAGAAGTCCACAATCTGGGTGGCTTCATCGAACATGCCCACCAGGTCCTGGCTGGTTGCCTTGATCTCGTCGTGTACGGCTTCGCTGATGGCATCTTCACCGGCATGGCTGGTCACTTCCGCCATCAGGATGTTGTAGAACGCGAATTCGGTTTCGCTCAGCCCCAGATCGTCCGCCGCCTGTTTGTGTTCGGACTCCATGCTATCGACCATCTGAAGCAGCAGTTCCAGCTGCTGGTCCCACTTGCCCGCCGTCTTTTCGATTATGTCCCGCAGTCGAAGGCTCAGGGACTTGTAGTATTCCGGGTCTTCGTCCAGGTTCACCGTAATGTGGTGTTTGATGGCGCTTTCGATTTCGGAGGCGCGGGATTCGGGGGATTTGATCTGCTCCACCGTCTCCTTGAAGTTCGCTGCCATCAGGTCCACGGGTGGAATCTTCGGGTCTACCCCGGTGCTGATGATGTGTTCGTCCACCAGCTGGCGGACTTTCGCCCCAGCATCGCTAATGTTCAGTCCGGGGTCCCGGTAGCGGTTACGGGCGGCGTTCTGCACCTTACCCCACAACTTCAGGTCCGGAATGAACGGCTTGGCGGCGGTGTCCGGCAGGATCACCTCCATCTGCTTGGCGAACTTCCTGAACGCCAGTTCGAACTGCTGGCGGGTGTCTTCATCTTTCAGGTGCAGCACGTAATCATCCACGTCTGTACCTTTCACCCCGACAAAGATGGCAGCCACACGGGTGTGAGCCGATTTCAGGCGCGGTATCTCGTCTTTCAGGGTGTGGTAGGCGCCTTCTACGTCCTCACTGCTGAACTGCTTCAGCGCGTCGGTCAGGTAGTCTGACAGCCCGTAGTAATCCACCACGTAACCGCAGGCTTTACCTTTATAGGTTCGGTTCACCCGTGCGATTGCCTGCATCAAGGTATGGTCTTTCAGGCTCCGATCGATATACATCACCTGTGCAATGGGCGCATCGAAGCCAGTCAGCAACATATCCTTCACGATCAGGAAGCTGGTGGGGTCTTCATCCATCGGTTTGGTGAAGTTCTTGATTACCTGCTTCTGGTGTGCGGTGTCGGTGTATTGGCTCAGGTATGCCGGGTCGTTGTGGGTGCCGGAAATGATCACTTCGGAAGGGGGCGCTTCCAGGTCGTCCAAGGTCTTCTTGAACACCGTGGCAGCATGGCGGCTGCCCACCACAATCATGGCTTTGAAGCCGTTGGGCTGAATCTTTTCCCGGTAATGCTTCAGCAGGTCGATACACACCCAGCGAATACGTGCAGGGGCTTCCCGTACTGCGCGTTCCACACCGTATTTCTTTTTGATTTCCCGCTTTTCGTCGTCGCTTTTGTCTTTGAAATATTCTTCAAACAGCGCGTCCAGGGAGTCGCCCACTACATCGCTCTGAACCTGGCGACCTTCGTAGATGATGCGTACCGTGGCACCGTCATCCACTGCTTCGTTGATTTTGTACTTGTCGATGTAGCCGCCGAAGGCTGTGTCCATCTTCTGGGATTTCAGCAGGGGAGTGCCGGTAAAACCGATCTTCGGGGCGTTGGGCAGGGCGGTATTGATGGTCATTGCCAGCCCGCCAAACTGGGTGCGGTGGGCTTCATCCGCGAGCACGATGATCTTGTCGCTGGGGTTCAGGTCGGTGAAATCGCCTTCCTGTTCCGCTTCCTGAAACTTCTGCACCATGGCGGTCACAATGTCGGAAGAATCTTTGGAGAGCAGTTCCTTCAGGTCCGCTACTGATCCGGCGTTATAAATGGTTTCGTTCTGCGCATCCCGGAAGGTTTTCGATAGCTGCCCGTCCAGCTGGGTGCGGTCGGTGACGAACACCAGCTTGTACTGCTTCAGCTCCGGGTCACGGCGCATCTTCACCGCCAGCATAACCATCGTCAGGGACTTGCCGGAGCCTTGGGTATGCCAGACTACCCCGGACTTTTCCTTGCGCGTGGTGCCGTTCTTGAGGCGTTCTAGGGCCTTGTTCACTGCCCGGTACTGCTGATACCGCGCTACCTTCTTTATTAGGCGACCGTCTACCGGCTCAAACAGGGTGAAGTTCCGCATCAGGTCCAGGAAGCTGGCTGGGTTAAACATGCCAGCAAGCAACCGCTGTTGTGGGGTGACTTCGCCTGAACGGGTTCCGGCACCTGAAGCGACCTGTTTAGCGGCAACCAGGTACTCCGGTGAGGGCACGTCTCCCGTCTTGTGGCTGGATGCTGTCGAGCCTGTAGAGATGAAGGCTGGCTGTTGCACCGTCGCCTGAATATCCGCATCCGTGAACGGGTAAGCATCCTTCCAGTCCCCGTAATGCTGCGCACTGGAGCTGATTGTGCCCACCTTCGCCTGATCGCGGCAGGTAGAGACCATCAGCTGGTTGTACCAGAACAGCTTTTGGGCACCTTCATCGTCTTCCGGCGAACGCAGGTTGGCGTACCGGCGCAGTTGGTTGATGCCTTCGGCGACCGCGTCGGCAGTATATGGCGATTTGCACTCAATCACCGCCAGCGGCAAGCCGTTCACGAAGCAAACAATATCGGGGATGATGTTCTGGTTGATGCCTTCAACTTTGAACTGATTGGTGCAAAGGAATTCATTGTTGTCGGGATTGTCGAAGTCGATGATCTTGACCGTCTGCCCCTTTCGACCGGCACCGAGGTCCTGCTCCACCGACAGGTAGTTCACCAGCAGGTCGTAGATGGACTGGTTGTATTCCATCAACCCCGCGTGGTTGGGGTGGGTGAACTCGCGGATGACTTTGCGCAGGTTCTCGTCACTGATCCATGGGTTCAGCCGGACCACGGCAGCTTCCAGCCGTTTGGACAGCACCACATCCCGGTAGTAGCCCCGTTCACCTGACTCTGAACCTGCGGCTGTCGGCACCAACGCCGATCCCGGTAAATAATTCCAGCCAAGGCGTGTTAGTTGTTCGATGGCGGGCAGTTCAACCTTTTCGACTTCATCCTGAAACAAGGAAAGCTCCCTGGTAAGCATGTGCCTGCTGCGAGAGGCAACTAATTGGTATTAACCTAGATTAGCAGTTTGAAGGGAAAAATTGGATGTCAGCCGGCCCGCCATCGGGCCAGGCGCTTATCACATTCGTCCTCAGGCAAGCGGGCCCCGGCCTTGAGCATTGCCGTTAATGCGGTGAACAGCTCCGTGGGTGGTAGAACCCGGTGGTGTTCCAGTTCATCCAATATCCAGAGCACGCCTCGAACATCCAACGAGGCGCGTCGGCCGGATTTACGGAGAGCGCCATCATTAGTCAACAAAGTCCAGCCCCGCTCCCTGGCCATGAAGTAGCAGGACACATCCGCCAGCGAGGAGTTATTCAGCGTCTGCTTTAGACCAAACAACTCCAGGGTTTCATCACCGCTGATCGCTTCGATGACGAGTCCCATGTCTTGCAGTTGCGCCCCGGGTGGTTTCCGAAGCTCCCGCCACACAAAATCCGTGGTGACGAACTGGTGTGGCAACTGAAAGACGTTTTCCAGCAGGTTACTGTGGTGCAGGTCGATCCAGATGTTGGTATCAGAAACGAGAATTTTCGTGGGCATCGGCGCCGTCACCTGCTTGTCCGTTAGCCATCACATCCTCGATCTCTCCCAGACCGACACCCAGTAATTCCGCCGCTCTGGATGGAGTTACAAGCCCCTCAGCCAGCGCCCTGTAAACGAGTTGGCGCAGGCGATAGGTTTTTTCCGGCTCCAGATCTCTTGGCTCGTTTTTTCGATAACCCTGGGACGACCAGAACCGGAAAGTGCTTTGGTAAAAACCCTGCTGAATAATGCCCAAGTCATAGAGACGCCGAAGTATAGCTTGAATGGAAATACCCCATTCCTCTTTGGCAAGCAGGAACTCTTCGAGCAATACGCGGCTTCGATATTGGCCAAAAGTCGCCCGAACCTGGCTAGCAGGAAATAGAAACGCACCGGCAAAACGGTGGCACCAGTTTTCTTCTTCGCGAGTGCCATGAATGTCATCGGGAATGTTCATCACCAGATGACCGAGTTCGTGGGCCAGATTGAACCGTTGCCGTTCTCCCGGGCGAGAGGTGTTGCTGACGATAACTGCATCAGCGCCATCATTGACCACCGCGCACAAACCATCGAACTTCTCATGGGCCTCAAGACCGACAACCTTGATGCCGTTCTCTTCCAGAGTCTCGGTGAGGTTGGCAATCGGATTGGTACCCAGGTGCCAAGCTTTCCGCAGGTCTTCGGCTGCCTTTTCGATCTCGTCGGTGTTCGACACCCGAAAATGTTCCCGCCACTGGGCGAAACCGTTATCGTCATTTTCGTTATCAAACAGACGTTCGGCAGCCAGGTAGCGCTCCAGGTGCTCTCGAACCTGTTCTTTAACCGCTTCCTGATGCTTCTTACCGAACGCCGAATGCTTTCGAAAATCCACCTCGCCCAGTTCGACGGAATCCGAGCGGAAGAAGTATTCAGGATTCACGCCCAGCACATCCGCCAGCTGAATCAAGCGAGTTGAATTGGGCGCATCCTTACCCTGCTCATATTTCGACAGAGCCTGTTTGGTGATGTCCCCCATCTGGTCGGCGACCTGCTGCAGGGACATATTTTTCAGGACTCGTGCACGACGCAACCGATCATGCAACATGGCTCTCTTCCTTAACGTTGACAACTATTGGTTGACGATTTTAGTTTATGCTTGACGAGTGTCAACCTGATAGGTAGATTGGTTACACAAACACACAAGATGTAGTGTTTTTCGTCTCAAACTTGAAGTGGCGGAGTAGCAGGAGAGTCTGAAGGGCTTTCTCTGGAAAGATACCCGGCTCGGGTGGGGGCCCGAACCGGGAGGACGCAAAAGAGCAGGACTCAGCATGGCGGCCCTGTTCTCTTGGCAGGTTGCAATCGCATATTGCGCACGAAAGAGTAGACCTCACCGCGCAGCACGTCAACTTTGCGAAGTTTCCAAGGCCGTGGTAATTGCAGGAGATGGTCCCATGGCTCGCAAAGACGACTATGAGATTATTTTCCGCCCTTACATCCGTAAGAACGGAAAGATCATCCGCCCGAAGAAGGGCAAGGTCTTTCCGATCAAGGTTCGTAAGAAGCGGTGATGGAACGGCGGGGACGGTTGTCCCCGCCGAATTTCATGCGACTGCTGTTTCGTTCTCGCCGACGTTGACTCTGACCTTGCCAGTTAACAGGTCCTGCATGAGGGCTTTTTTCAGTCCTGTCAGGTGAGCAACCTTTGTTTCCCTTTCCTCCAACAATGTTGCTACTGACTGGATTGCACTGCTGATTCCTCGCTGCTCAGCCAACGGAGGGACTTTAAGCAGAATTTTCCCGCAATCGGGCACCCTTAAATGTGGTGTGGTGCTACCACCGCTCAAGTCTTCAATCTGATTCTGACAGTATTCGCTAAGCATGGACCAGAGCAGAAAGCCTGAGTCCAGCTTCTCAGACGCTGCCCGGTAAACCATTGTACGCTGCCCAAGAAATAACCCCTTAGCATCCCTGACTAGCCCACACTCACCAACGGGTGCTTCTCTGGTAAAGATCAAATCGCCCGCCTTAAGTGCAAGACGTCTGCTCCAAGACTTGAACGTCTTTTGGCTAACGTAGCGCATCCCATCCATCACAATTCGTCCGTTACGAACGTTTGTCGTGCGAATCATTCTGTACGGTGTAACGTGGTCTACAACTGGAGCAGTTTTGTTCACGCAATCGACGATGTTACTGCATAAGTCAGAAATGTAACGAACGTCCCACGACGCAGGTATCCACCCCACCGGCGAATCTTTGAACTCCGTATGACCAATTCCTTTGGTCAACAACTCCTGCATCATGCCGGTTTTCAGGTCTTTCAGTTTGTCGATCTGTGCGCGTGTTTTTTCGATCACGTCATCGACGGATGACAGGATGGCTGCGATTTTTTGTTGTTCGGGGAGTGGAGGATGCGGGACTAGGAGCGTCACCATATCTCGCTGGAAAATATGGGGTACTGAGCTCCCTGAGATTTTTTCCTTGATGATCTTTTGAAATTTGTCGCCCTGAAGATAGAAGTAAATAAATTTGGAATAGAACATTTTCTCGGGGCGAATTAGCATCATCGTCCCGTTGATAGTGGCCCGCCCAGGCATGTTTTCCACATAGCCTAACCTACCGATGGTTCCATCTTTGGAAATGACGACATCGTGTTCTCTTAGTTGTATTTCCGGGGACTCTTCATAACGGAAGTCATCAATGTGATCACATTTTTCCCAATCTATTCTGGCACCTTTGATGTGCGTACCCGCGATGAGGTAGGCACCCGACTCTGTATACTCATTGCTACTAAGCCCCCGCCACCCAATGCGGGCTTTTATATGGGCATGTTCACCAAGCGCAACCTCCTTCCAATTGTCGGCGGCAGCCTTACTCATACCCCAACTCCTTCAAATAACCATTCATCACGCTTTCTGCTTCAGTCACCTGTGCGTCCAGTTCGTTCAGTGATACCCGATACTTATCCCACCAGCGTTCCAGCTGGGTGACAACCTTGGCATCCACATCTCTGAGCGCTTCCCGAATGGCTTCTTTGGTATCAATCTCTGGCTTGAAGTCGTAGTAGTCCGCATCCCGCTTCACAAACACCGTGGACACATCGAAGTCTTCCAGAATCTCTTCCCGGATGTACTCGCTTTCCACTTCCCGCACCGGGATGCCACCGTGCAGGATGGCGCGCACGTCGAAGATTTCCGGGGGCGGGCTGGTGTCGGCGTAGCGGCGGATGTTCAGGTTGTAATCGTTTTCGGAAATTTCAGCCAGAGTGACGACTTTTGAATAGCGTTTGATTTCAGCGTAGTCGTTGAAGGTCTGGACGATCTTTTCAATGTCCTGCTGGCGGAGTTTGTTCTGGTTCTTACCTTCTTCGTATTCCAGTTCGCTGTTGATGAACAGCACCTTGCCCCTACGGTCTGCCGGTTTGTTCTTGTTGATGATCAACAAGCAGGCGGGAATACCGGTGCCGTAGAACAGGGCAGCCGGTAAGCCAACCACGGCTTCCAGCAGGTCATCGTTCAGAATGCCCTGGCGAATGGCTTTTTCGCTGGAACCCCGGAACAGCACACCGTGGGGCATGACCACGCCCATCATGCCTTCGGCGTTCAGGCTGGCAATCATGTGCTGGACGAACGCCAGGTCACCGGCATCCTTGGGCGGTGTTCCATAGGGGAAGCGACCGTAGGAATCGCTGTCCGCTTCGTCTTTGCCCCACTTCTTCAGGCTGAAAGGCGGATTGGCAATTACCCGGTCAAAGGTCATCAGTTCCCCGTGCTGGGTGTGCTGGGGTTCGCGCAGGGTGTCACCCTTGCGAATGTCCGCACTGTAGACCCCGTGCAGGAACATGTTCATCTTGCAGATTGCCCAGGTGTTCAGGTTCATCTCCTGACCGAATAGGGACAAGTTGGACGGGTTTTCTCCGTGGGCTGCAAGATGGTTCCGGGTCTGTACCAGCATACCGCCAGAACCGGCAGTGGGGTCATATATACGCATCCCGGCATGGGGTTTCAGCAGGGCAACCAGCAGCTGCACCACTTCAGACGGGGTGTAGAACTCACCGCCTTTTTTACCGGCGCTGTCCGCGAACATCTTGATCAGGTACTCGTAGGCGGTGCCCAGCAGGTCCGGACGTTCGAAGTCTTCATTGCGCAGACGGTAGCGGCTGAAGTGGCTGAGTAGGTCACGCAGCTTTTTGTCCGACAGCTTGTTCTTGATGTTGAAGTCGATGGACACCAGCACCCCTTCCAGAACGGGGTTGTATTCCTCAATGGCTTCGGTAGCAGTGTTCAGTTCAGAGCCAATGTCGTGCTTCAGGTCTTTGATAGCACCCCAGCGGGCAATGGGTGGTATATAGAAGGTCTTGTCGTATTCGTCTTCATCGTCCGCCAGCTCACGGGCTTGGTCTTCGGTCCTGCCCTTGTCCATGTAATACCGGACAACGCCTTCCTGTGCTTCTTCGAACGCATCCGACAGGCGCTTGAGGAACATCATTCCGAAGATGTAGTGCTTGTATTCAGAGGCGTCCATGTTGCCGCGCAGAATGTCGGCGGCTTCCCACAGGAAGGATTCAAGTTGCTGAAGGGTGATGTTGTGGCTCATTCAATGGCTTCCATCTACTGCAATGAGCATGGGGCGTGTGCTGAACACGGACGGGCAACAATCAGTTTGGCCCCATGCGGGTGAAAACGGGTTTGAGTTTATCGACCAGGGCCTGTGCCGGCAATGTGCATCGCCGGATACCAAGAGCTCATTCGGCCGCAGTGGACTCCAACTGGACTCCAAAGGCACTTAGAGCCGCTTTTTTGTAAGGTCGTGCTGCGGCGCAATTTGCGTAAGTCCATTTCGAGTACACTTCGGGTCCACTTGCCGTGCTCACCTTTCTTGCTAGACCCTTCTTCTTTGGGAGCAAGCCGGGACTCTGGGTGTGGGATATTCTTGAGTTTACGTGGAAAATTCGCGTTTTCACGCGTTGAGCTCTTCAGAGCAATGCGCCAGACTTATCATCAAATCCTCACTTCCATTTTTGGACTACGAGGGGTGCTAGCTGGGCATTTTAAATAATCAGCATTTACAACCGGCTTCGCCGGACCCAGAAATGACCCCCGTGATCACCCTCCTCAATGGATCTCCGAGATCCAACCCAAAACTGCTGGCCACGCCAGCAACTCCCGCACGTGCGTCTATCAACGCCAACACAAAAACCGATCTGCTAACCACTCAGCAGTGCTGCTGTTTACATAGTGAGATGGATATAGGAAAGAGACTTGCAAATAAAATGATATCAGTAAGTTGCAAGCCTGATCACTGACCGAAAATTGCGGAAACGGTCTACGTTAACTCCGCAACTGAGCAACAAGGACCGTTACCAGCGCATCATCGTTGGCTGCTCGCCTCCCCGGTCATCCCACCGCCGTTCGGCAAACCCTCCGTTGCGATATCTCGCTGATTACGAGATGCCGCTCCCCGTACACGCTGTCGATTCTCGATCTCGTGTTCACGGCTCGCAATCGAGACGCAAACGTGCTGATACAGCAGCACGATGGATGCTCCCACCGTCAAGGCGCCTTCAAAGCTTTGGCACAGTCACACTTAATGCGGACTACGGGGCGGAGCATCAGCGTGGGGACCCGCTCTTAGCCCCAGATTCCGCATGGTCGGCCACGCACTCTGTATTCATGATTTTTCAACAGAACGGAGGATGGAATGAGCAACAAATCTGTCAAAAGAGGCCGCCGCTCTGCCAAGCGGAAAAAACCGGCGTACAGGCGGAATTACAGCTGTGGCAAAAAACTGAGCGAGGCTATTCATAGGGCGTTGGACCAGCACTACGGTTCAGACAGCCACTTCAACACCCGAGCAACCCACAAACGCCGCTCTGCTGTATTTGTGCGCTACTGCAAACGCTGTCGGATGAACGATGCTAGGAAAATCGATCGGGAATTGATCCTTCAATTCGGGGCCTACATCAAAGCCCGATTGAATGGTGACTACGAGTGGCCTGATGGGGATGTCGATGAGCAAATCAGCGTCGCATACGCACACAATGCCATCAGCACGGTTAACACCATCATGCGCGCATTTCGTTGTGATGACGCTCTGAAAGTATCCGCGAGGGAAGTTCTAGGGGTTTGCAGGAAATCGGTTCGGACCAACGAAATTAAGGCAGACGTGTTGGATGCCAGATACGCAGCCAACGTGGCAATCGCCGCTGGATACGAGCTTGGTGCTGCCGTGATTCTATTGGCTCGTGCTTGGGGTATGCGAGTTAGAGAGTGCATCCTTCAAGATCTTGATCGCATGAAGCGGGAAATCGAGGCCACCGGTGAAGCTACGATTCTTGAAGGCTGCAAAGGTGGAAGGCGTTCGAAAGACCGCACCATCAAGGCGAATGAATTTCGAATGGAAGCGTTGCGATATGCCATCGAGGTTCGACCGGAAGGATCCCGAAATCTGTTGTCGAAAACCGACACGGTAAAGTCGTTTTTGCTGAACGACGTAAATCCATGCCGGCAGTTTTTGCAGTCATCCGGAATTCCTCACTTCATGGAACTCAGGGCGGGTTTTGCCCAGGATATCTACGAGGAAGTAATGGGCGGGCCGTCGCCGCTGAAAGAGCCAATTCGAGACAAAATCATGGACCGGCTTGCCAGGGAGGAAGTGGCCAGGCAGCTGGGCCACAACAGAGTGTCAGTAGCCAGTTCTTATGTGGGAGGAACGCGCGATGCAGCTTGACAACATTTTGCGGCGATTGGATTTCAGTGCACTCAGTGAAACGGAGCGGAAACGGTACATCAACCGGATGATCCGGATTGTTTCGGTAATTGAGGCGCAATTCCCTCACGTAACCCGGCCAGAGCAGATTAAGTTGAAAAATTGTCAGTTCTTTCGGAATGTTTGGCTGCCAGCCCATTCGTCGTCTGACGCAACAAAAAGCGAATATATGCGTGCACTTGGACTGATTATCAGAGCGACAGGACGCCCAGAAACGTGGATGGGCGCTCTCGGTGGAAAGACTTCGACGGAGCAAGGAGGCCGTCCAACGAAAATCGGTGTTAAACAGTCGAAAAAGTTCTACCGTTAGCAGATGAGGGATCGGATGGAAATGCAGAATTGGAGAGGTTCCCACAATGCCGGTACATGACAGTGAGACTCACGACCAGGAACTGCTACAGCTGAAACAGGCAGCCTGGCAGGACGTGCTTGAACTATTCGAAGGAGACGAAGCTGTGGCCCGGGACTGGATAGGGCACCCCCGGCTGTTTTTGGGCAATGTCGCGCCGGAATGTTTGCTGAAGACTCAAGCGGACATTGTTCGGCTGCAGCGTTATATACAGCAAATCCAGCTGGGCATAGTTCCGTAGATGTGAGAGTTTTTCTTGGCAAAGAGCCCCGGTCATTGAGGGTGTGACCGGGGCGGCTCCATAGTTATTAGTGCAGTGTGGTTGACTCATCCACCAGCAAACGCGCGCCGGTATCGAAATCCAGAGTGGCCAGAAGCCGTTCAGGTTCGTCCGAGTTCTGGTACATATCAATGCTGATCCAGCTGTCGCCGCGGTGCATTTGGACATTGATGTGCAGGTCGCCACAGCCGAATTCTGCTGAGAGTGCGGCAGCGAGCCGCTTTGCTTCGGTAATTGATTTCATAGTCAGTTTTCCTTCAGAACCAGGTGTTCGTTTTGATATCGCCAAGTTGATCCACCGATGACTTTTTGGGTGGCGTGCGCGTGATAGACGATCCTGAGTTGTCGGTGTCATCGCACAGGTTGTCGAGCGTTTCGGTGATAGTGGCGGTGCTGCCGTCGAAACAGGACAAATCCAGTGTCGCTGTGCTCCCTTTGAAGTCATCGAGAGTTTCTGCGACAGCCAGCGCTTCTTTGAGCAATGAACTGATTTGGTCGAGTACGTTCTTCATAGATAAATCTCTTGTGGAATTAGATTTTTGACCGGTCGAATTCCACAATACACGATCACAGTGTTTGACCAAGCAATTGGCCAAGAGCCAACCAACTTGTCGGGGATTAGTTGATTACTACAGGAGTATTGACATGAGTGACGCGCGGGCTGTGGCCGAGCTGAGGGAGCAGGTCTATTGTGAGGTCCTGGAGCTTTTCGAAGACGATAGAGTGACAGCTGAACTATGGCTGTCATCTCCGATCCGGGCTATAGGCAATCAAGCGCCGGTTACGCTGATGGACACCGAGGCGGGGCTCTTAAAACTGAGGAACGTGATTAAAAAATGGCAAGAGGGAGCTGTTTCATAGAACATGATTATTCGAGCTTTGACCAGTCTCAAAGATGGGCTTCCTAAACAAAAGCGAACCTTGGGTACTGTCGTGACCATCGGCGATGACGGTAGCTTCTAACAGTTACTCCGCTACCAATTCTGCCTTGATGCGGGGCTTGTTCGAAGGGCCATTTCGAATGTGTCAGTCTCTTAGCTACGCCAAAAATGAGGCGAGAACATCACAAAGACACTGAGTAACTCCAATCTCCCCAGCAACATCGCCGCCATCAATACCCATTTAGCTCCGTCCGGCAAGGTTTGAAAATTACCAGCGGGACCAATAGTGTCGCCCAGGCCAGGCCCAACATTCGCCAATGCTGTAGCGGCTCCGGTCAAACTCGTCACAAGGTCGAGGCCCAGCGCAGCAAGGATGGCAGCGACGACAGCAAGTGTCGCAAGAAAGATGAATGAAAAGGCAACACTGGACGCTACGATTTCATCGCTGATGATTCGTCCGTTGTAGTGTCTCGCAATTACTGCGTTCGGATGTAGCAGCCGGAGTACTTGCTCACGTAACAGCAGCATGGACAGCTGAAAACGAAACATCTTCATGCCACCACTGGTAGAGCCAGAACACCCTCCCACGAATGTAAGAAAGAAAAACAGTACCACCACGAAGGGGCCCCAGAGCGAATAGTCCTGAGATGCATAACCGGTAGTTGTGACTACCGATGTCACGTTAAACAAAGCATGAACGAAGGCATCGACCGGAAACGCCCCCTCATTCACCACTCTATAAATGGTAATCAGGCATGCGATCAACAAAAGGAACTTAAGGAAAAAGCGGATCTGTTGGTCTCTCAGTATGGGTTGAACCTGGCCATTCAGTAACCTGACGAAGAGAAAGAACGGTATGCCCCCCAGCATCATGAAGAGGCTTGATGCGAAAAGAATGGAGAGCTGGTCAAACTGACCCATCGAGCTGTCTGACGTTGAGTAGCCTCCCGTAGAAACTGTAGTCAGGGCATGATTTACCGCGTTGAAAAGGTCCATCCCCAATGCCCAGTAGGTCAGGATGCAACCAAGCGTCAGTGCGAGGTAACTGAACACCAGTCCACGGGCTAAACGATTGGTGCGCGGCACCGCCTTCTCTGTCCACTCGGACGATTCAGTGGCAAAAAGGCGCATACCACCAATCCTGAGGAATGGCAGGATTGCCACCGCCATGCCGATGATTCCAATGCCGCCCATCCATTGCATGATCGACCGCCACAGCAAGATGTCCCCCGGGAGGTTATCGAGACCACTCATAACTGTGGAGCCGGTGGTTGTTACCCCGGAAATACTTTCGAAAAAAGCGTCCGTCACGCTAAGTTTGAGATCGCTCAGCAGCAACGGAAGGCTGGAAAATAACGGAATGAACACCCAGGCGGAAACGGTGAGGATGAACATCTGCCTCTGTTTCAACGCATATCGCTTTCGACCAGCACTGAAGAAGCAGACCAGTCCTACGCCAAAACAAATACTTGCGGATTTCACGAAAGCCAGCCAATCCGGTGTGTCGCCGAACATCAGCAGGTTTACAGGCAGGGTCATCAAAAAACTTAGGAGAATCAGCAGAAAGCCAAGTATTTGTATAACAGGAAGGATATTAAACAGAGCCATCATCAGGATCGCCCAGACCGTTCACGTATGATTTTCGCCAACATGCAGCCAATTACGGCTCCCGTCAGTTGCGCATAAGTTGAAAACCCTGCGTAGAGCAGCTCCGCTCTGGTATGAGTTTCAACATAATCACCTGGAAGTGCAGCAAGAGTGGCAATGCCTGCCAACAAGAATCCCCATCTTGCATTGTATACCCATGCAAAAAAGACGACGGGTGCCAGATAAGGAAATATCGACGCCACTGGCTGGGAAGCCTGTCTGTTCGCTATAGCCAAAAAACCGAGCCAAGCCAGCGCAATCACGGCATGGCCCAGAAATCCCGGTTTCAATCGATAGAATCCCATTGCCGACAAGCCCTGCTCTCGACCAAATTTGCATCAGACGGCGTAAGGAGATCATATTCGAGGTGGAATTAGGACGGTGCAGAACGAATTTTTACGGTATTTTTACGGCAGTGAGGGCACCGCAATCACAGGTGTATGAGAAGATTTCTTCAGCCAGTCAGTAACCGACACCGGAATCGCACCCATGATTGAAAAACAACAGTTCATTGTCATTGGCCTTGGTGTGTTTGGGGCAACGATCGCACGTGAATTAACTCGCCTCGGCCACGAGGTGCTGGGTATTGATTCGGACGAACAACGAGTTGACCGACTGGCTGATGAAATCACTCATGCAGTGATCGCGGACGTCACAGACGAAAACTCGCTCATTGAACTGAACGCCGGCAGTTACGATACCGCTGTAGTGGCCATAGGTAGGAACGTCGAAGCTACGATGCTCGCCACGCTGCAACTCCGAGAACTTGGGGTAAAGAAAGTCTGGGCCAAGGCGCTCACAAACCAGCACCATCGCATTCTGGAAAGGCTTGGGGCGACCCGAATCATTGCACCGGAATTTGAGATGGGTGTCCGGATTTCCCAGGAACTGAATTATCCGATGGTGCATGATTACCTGGGCCTGGACGATGACTATTTCATCGTGGATTTTCACACCACAGAAGACCTTGTTGACAAGACCATCGGAGAGGTGATCAACGGCGAACCAGTTGAAGCACTGGTAGTGAAGCGCATGAAGGAAGCGCACCCCCACCCGGACCACACCTGGAAGATCCGAAAAGGCGACAGGATTGTCCTCGGTGGCCAGCTTGAAGACTTGAGGGATCTGGTTAACCGCCTATGAAAATCCATTTTCTGGATCTGGTTTCCCACGGTGCCAGAGGCGAGCCTTCCGCAAAAGGAAGTATGAACCCACCGAGACTCCTGCTTGAGTCGTTTCTGGTTCTCATAGTTCTTGGCGCCTGCCTGCTCAAGTTGCCCTTTGCGACTGTTGAGCCGGTGACCTGGATGGAGGCGGCCTTTACCGCAACCTCGGCAGTCACAGTCACCGGTCTCGTGGTAGTGGACACCGGGAGTCAATACACCCTGTTTGGACAGTTAGTGATTCTGACCTTAATTCAATTGGGCGGGCTAGGATTGATGACGTTCGCGGTGCTCACGGCCCTTGCCCTGGGCTTCAAGCTCCGACTGAAGCATCAATTGGTTGCGCAGGAAGCCTTTAATGAGATCTCGCTTCAGACAGCGAGGCGAGCCAGCGGGTCGATAGCCGTATTCGCCTTAACGGCAGAAGCTATTGGCGTTGTGTTACTCGGCGTGTTTTTTGTCCCGGAGTTGGGGTGGTGGGAGGGTCTCTACCAGGCCTTGTTCTACACGATTTCAGCGTTTAACAATGCCGGCTTCGCTCTTTCACCAGATAGCCTTTCCGCCTACGTTGACCATCCGGGCATCAGTCTGTCCGTCACGGCCCTGTTTATCACAGGTGGCCTGGGTTACATCGTCATCATGGAGCTTTTTGATAAGCGATGTTGGTCGAGGTTGTCGGTTTACGTCAAAGTCATCCTTTTGGCCACCCTACTGCTGAACCTGTTCGCTACCGGCGCCATCCTCATCCTGGAATTTGGCAATCCAGCGACTCTTGGCGCACTGGATAGTTTCTGGGACAAGCTCCTGGCTGCCTGGTTTCAGGGCGTGACACCACGAACCGCAGGTTTCAACACCCTCGATATTGGATCGTTAACCGCCGGCAGCAGTGTGCTGATGCTGCTTCTAATGTTCATCGGTGGTGCCCCGAACTCCACATCCAGTGGTATCAAAATCTCGACATTCGTCATTATGCTTGCCGCAACCCGTTCGTTTTTGCGGGGAAATCTGAACGTGAGCTTTTTCAAACGCTCCCTGAGTAGCGAGACGGTGCTCAAGGCCCTCGCCACAGCGACCATCGGGATGGCGGTGGTCTTCCTGGGCGTCATTTCACTGAGCATCCTGGTTGAGGATGAGTTTCTGGACATCGCGTTTGAGGTGGTTTCCGCGTTCGGCACCGTTGGTCTTTCGCGGGGTACGACGGGCGAGCTGGGTACCGCTGGCCAGCTGATTATCATGGCGACCATGCTGATTGGCCGTCTGGGGCCTCTTACCCTGGGATATACCCTGACGGTCCGTCGCAAATCCCGCGTCCGCTACGCGAAAACAGAATTCCCTGTGGGATGACCAAGTATCAGGCAGCCACCGCCTCACTATCGTTGGGG
>NZ_AXCB01000010.1:0-13734 GCF_000475375.1 Marinobacter sp. EVN1 | reverse complement strand
CGGCTATCCCGCTGATGCGGGAAGCGCCTACAGGGGGTATTCGCTTATCAGCGATACCCCCACCGAACAAGTTCGGCGGCTCCCCCGTGTGCCGTCCGAAACGTAGGAGAGTTTGAGAAATTGACTGGTGACTTTGTAAGAGATTTCGCACAAGGCCTGACATGGTTGGTGCAAGCGTATAAAGCGGGTGGTCTGGTTATCGGTCTGATTGCTGGCTTTTTCTTCGTCGTTGCTGTTGCTCGCTACCTGGAAGAGCAAGAAAGCTGGGAGCTGTTTTTGGTGCCGTTTGGGCTGGCTGTGATCGCGGGGCCAGTATTGCACTTTGGGTTGCCTTGGTTGGTGGAGGATAAGCTGGGGCCGGTGTCGATTGCCTGGTATTTCTTGGTGATTTGGTTTGCTGGTTTCGTTGTTGGTGGCTGGCTGGGTTATAGGTTTTTCCGCGAATGGGAACCCAAGATTGTGGCGTGGAAAGAGCGGATCACCTGGCGAACAGATCAGGAACGAGACAAAAAAACAGACGTAAGAACAGTGCGGGAGTTGCTGCCGACAACCCCAGAGCCTTTCGACGTGATGGATTACTACGAGCCGGGTTTTATTACGATGGGGCTGGATAAAGAGGGAAATCCGGTCAGAGTGCCCTTTGAGGTATGGACGAGTAGTCACATTCAGTTAGCAGGAACAACGGGAGCCGGTAAAGGTGTGGCCGCTCAGATGGCGCTTACTCAAGCGGTACACGAAGGGGAGGCCGTGTTTGTCCTTGATCCGAAGAACGACGAGTGGGCACCTCACGCACTCCACAAAGCTGCCGAGACCTGCGAGGTGCCGTACCACTTTATTGACCTACGAGACGGTCAGCCGGCACAGATAAACCCGCTGGCAGGAGCCAGCAGGGCGGAGCTGCAAGAAATGTTTTTGGCCGCCTTCTCGTTGGGTGAAAAAGGTGGGGATGCCGACTTTTACAGACTGAATGACCGAAAAGCCGCCCGGGCCGTAGCGGCCCTGATGGCTGAACAGGCCAACCCCAGTTTTGCCAATATGTACCGCGAAGTGGCAGAGCTTCCAGAAGTGCAGGCCGCCGCTGGTTTCTGGGGGGCTTATGAAGAAATGGCAGAGCTGGAAAGCATCAACGCGCCAGGTGTGGGCGTGGACTTCGCCAAGGTCATTGAACAAGGCGGCGTGGTGTACGTGGTTGGGTCTATGCGTAACTCACCAGTCATCAAAGCCCAGCGGATGTTAATGATCCGCCTGACTCAGATTTGTGAGAAGCGCGACCGACTGAAGAAACAACGGTCAGTTTGTGTATTCCTGGATGAGCTGAAGTACCACCTAAGCAAGCCCGCAATGGAGATTTTTGGGGCGGCCAGAGACAAAGGCCTGCACGCCCTGATTGCTCACCAGTCGCTTGCAGACCTGAGAGACGTTCCCGCTGATCTTGACCCGGACGCGGTTGTAGGTTCGGTCATCGAAAATACAGCACTGAAGATCATCTACAAGCTGCAAGACCCGGATACCGCGGAATGGTTGGCCCGCCGTTCTGGTACCAAGTTGGTTGATGAAGAAATCAGAAAGGTGGGGCGGAACGTGGCTCAGTCTGAAATCCTGGACGATGACAGAACTATCCGGCAATCCGAAACCTTCCTGGTGGATACCAATATGATGATGAACCTACCTAAGAGGGTGGCCGTGTTTTTTAGTGAAGAGCTGCCCAGGTTCATGGGAACCAGTCCGGTCATGGTGGAGAAAAAAGCGGCGGCCGTCGCTCCTGTGGCGGCTGCGGTCGCTTCCGCTCCCGCTTTTGCCGCCCTCGAGGACGAGCCGGAACCAGTAACCGAGCCGGAAGGCGAACCGGAGAGCATTCAGCAGGTAGAAGAGGTTTTGTTTGTTGATGGTGGCGAGGACGTGCCGGATCTGTTGCTGGATGCCCTAAAAGACGATAGCGCCACAATGCAGGCGCTGAACGATGATGATGAAGATCAAGAATACAAGCGGGCCAATAGCCCGCTGGACTTGGGGTTTGATGATGAATAAGCACCTTATAGCCGATCCGGCAGAACGGGCAAAAAGAGCCGCCGACAAGGAAGAATGGGTGTTGGATTTTCTGCGGGATGAGGTGTACAGCACTACCGCTATTTTGTCCGATGTGATGGCGATTGGGGAGCGAGCAGCCCGGAGTGTGCTGGCCAGGATGGAGAAAAAAGGGTTGCTGGTCAGAGATGAAGTCAAATTCATGGGGATGAAGGCAATCCCCCTTTGGGGGATTACCTCAACGGGAGTGATGACCGGTCTCACCCCTGAAGAAGTGGCGACAGTAAGCCTTCGGTATCACACACCAGGTAGCGTTAAACCGCTGACAATAGCTCATACCCTGGATACCCAGAAGTGCCGCCTTCACTGTGAAGTTGTGGAGGACTTCGAGAGCTGGACACCTGATCGTCTGTTGCCAGGGAAGGGGCTGAAGAAAGCCGATCCAAAGCGATGGGCGCACTACCCGGATGCCGTTGGGGAAGCTGTTCATAAGGAAAAACAGCTCATTTACAAGGTGGCCATTGAGATCGAGCGCACAAGGAAAACCCCAGCCAGGTATGTGGCGATAATCAAGGCCCACATGAAGAACATTGAAAAAGGGCGGTATCAGCGAGTGTGGTATTTCTGCCCAACCAAGCAGGAAGCGGATAGCTTGCAGGCGTTATTTCTGCGATTGATGAAGGAAAAGGGCATAGGTTTCTGGCCGGATAACGACACCAAATACAGCCCAGAACAGAGCCTTAAATTGTTCAGATTCAGAACGATGGAAGATTTCAAATAACGCACCTCGGTTAAACAGGGGTTGGATGAATAACCTATTGATTATCAAAGGAGATTTATCCATGAAATTAGTTATTAAAAGTGTGTTTGCCGGTGTGCTTTTGGCGTGTTCAGGCGGTCTGATGGCTCTTGAACATGATCGAGATGCCAACCTCATTAGTGGGCAGAACGAAGTGCAGGAAGCTGCCAGATTGGCTGAAGAAAAATGGGAGGCAGCAGTTGCTTCAATGCTTCCGGTTCGTTCTTCCGGCTCCGTTACGCTTGATGCTGAGCGGCTGTTCTCAGCCTATGCGCACTTCGCTAAGGCTCGTGCTGCATTTAGTGAGCTTGGGTTTTCACTACCTGAGCCGATGAATGCTAAAGGGATTGGTGATGCCATGATGCGCTTTGCCTTGGACTCAGAGCCATTGGCAAACACCAACGCTTATTTGACCGTGGCAACAGATTACAGCCTGCCCAACGTCATGGGCGTGGTTGAGCAGTTCACAGGACAGTACGGTAGAAAGCCGGAAAATGTAATGAAGATTATTCGTCACCTTGGCCACCGTGTTTCTGTAGGTGTGCCCATTACTGGTGTTATGGATGATGTTCTGAAAGATACAGGCCTGTTTGAACCGGATTACGAAATGGCGATGGCACTACTTCGTAGCCAGGAATACAGCTATGCAATAAAAGATGATTTGAGCCTGAAGCAAGCTAAAGCCTGCTACGAATAGGCTTTAGAGTAAGCTGGCCATGCTTTGCATGGCCATTACAGAGGAATTGAGAATGAAAGGTGTAGCAAGTGCAATTCTGGCAGCCACTCCGTTGGCTGCCTTAATCCTTTACTTTGCGTTGTCTGGCCAACAGCAAGTAAGAACCGATCAACAGCGGGTTGAAGTGAAGCAGCAGATCGAGGCGGCTCAGTTTGACCTTGAGTTTGAGCAGATGAGCCGGGACATATCAAATAAGCCAATGACTGCGGAAGAGTTGGCGAAGAAAAAGGCGGATATCGAGGCGCTGAAGAAGAAAGCTGAAACCTGGGATAGCCGGTTTGATGCTGAGTTTGAACAGATGGACAAGGAACTGGCAGAACTGAAGTCTGCCCTGGATAAGGGGCAGTGATTATGAATTTGCGAGTGATTCTTTGCCTTGCTGTGGCTCTACCTGCTTTTGTGTTCGCCGCCGATCCGACGATAGATAACAGTGCCGGAAGGAGTGTGGGAAGTACGAAGGAAGAGCGGCTAGAGCGCCTGAAAGAGCTGAAATTGCAGCAGTCAAAGTCAAAAGTCGAAGCAGAGACAAGAGAGAAGCTGAAGGCTTTGGACCTTTCCAAATCGGAGGTTTCCAGTTATGCGGTTTCCTCAGAGGTACCACTTTCAACCCTGCTTATCCCATTGATACGGGAAGCCGAGCAGAAGGAGGTTAGTACCGACTGGAGCAAAATGCAGTTTGTCCAGCAAAACAACTTTGGCCGTATGTTGGAAGTGTGTCAGCTCTTCAGTGATGTGATGCCAGTGCCAACAGCGTTCCCTTTGCACATGCCACCAAGAACCAGCATAAGGCCTGGGCATGGCGAGGGCTGGCTAGTGGTTCAAGATGGCCCGACTCATGCCTTTTTCAGTGATCCGTCCCTTGGCTATGTGAAGCCGGTATTCTCCATTGATGCGCATGGCTTGAGTGAAATATCTGATATGAAATCGCTTTCCTATGCAGTGGGCCGGAAGGTGGATAGTGCCGCCGTTCCGGTTCGGTGTTATTACTTTTACGCGAGGTTGGGCGAGGCCGTGATAAATGAACTGACGAGGTTCAGCGTTGCGGCAGATGGAGAACCAACCAGGAAGCAGAATCTCTTTGTTGGTGGGGATTTGCAGCAGGTTGTCAGGGATGCTTTCACGAGCGCCAGGTATGGCCCTAACCGCTATGAGCCGTACCCTGATGTTGAAGAGTTCGCCCAGCCGGAGATCAGCAAGGGGTGTCGATTGCCAACGCTGCTTGGCATCCAAAGCAATGCCGTTGACTGGCAGTGTGGCGGGTTAATGGTTGACCCAAACACCTCAACAGCTTCTCTTGGTGGAATGCAGATACTGGGAGGAAATACGTTCTTTGGTAAGAGTGTCACACTGACACAGGTTGATACTTTCGAGCTGGCCAAAGCAATGTTGTCCAGTGAACGGCAACAGATAGCGCAGTCAGAATCGACAGAGCAATCAAAATCAACGGCGCTAACCAAAGGCAAAGCGAGCACAACAGCGACTGGTTCAACAACAGAGATCGGTGCAGGTGCGGGAGTTGGATCAAAAGGCGGGAATTGATTTTAGACCCGCCTTATCGGCGGGTCTTTAACCAGGTTCAACTATCGCGCCCCTGGTTGTTGGAACAAGGCCAACCGCGTGGCTTTGTTGAGATATGAGGATAGCCAATGTCAGTCATAGAGTTCAAGAGTAAGCGCCAAAAAGACATTGAAGAAATGTTGGCGGAGGTGCGAAAGCTGGAGGAAAGCGGGCAGCTTTCCAGCGATACCGCGAGCCTTGCAGACTTCGTTGCAGGGTTGCCGAGTGTTAAAAATCTCAGGGTGTACACCGCCGAACAAACCAAGGCTTTGGCCAGTCGTCCGATGGGCAATTTGCCGCCCTCGATGCGTAGGCAGTTAATCCGGATTGCGAACAAGAGTGGTCACACAGCAGAGTAACCAGGCGTGGCTTTCTGTGACCAATAACAGGGCCGCTCTATGCCGCGCCCTGAAACCCAGGCAGGCCACTTGCCCAATGCAAACAGGCTGCGCCAGTTTGCACCGTTCAAGCGGCTTCAGTCGTCATGGAAGCGGTTTAATGGGTGCCAAAACATGCCGGGGTCATTAATAACATTTTCATCGTCTGAAGCCCTTTTAGGCGTTGTTCGGCTGGGTGGGCCGTCACGGAGAATTACATAAATTCGGTACCCCATGATGAACAGGAAAACAGCCAGAATAGCGATAACAGTTTTCATGCGGGTTCGTGCTCCTCAAATCCCATTAAGATTCCAATGACCTCATCTAGCCGTTGGCGTGTAGTGGAAGATAAGGCCGGATTTTTCATTAATAGAGCCAAAATCGACGTTGCCATATAAGCGCAGTCATCAGGGCTTATTTCCCCTCGGCGAGCAGCTTTTTTAAGCAGTCTTGAACCGGTTTCAAAGTCAGCTTTTGTTAAGTCATCCAGCGGTATTTTCACGGGCTAATATCCTCCAATGCTTTGTTTAACGTGGCTCTGGTTACGTTGAAATGTTTTGCTACTTCGGTTTTCGTGATGCTCGGATCGAGCAGCATTGCCCGCGCTTTCTTGGCTTGAGTCGGGCTGAGCTTGGGAGGCCTGCCGCCCTTGCGGCCTCGCGCTCTGGCCGCCTGAATGCCCGCCTTGGTGCGTTCCTGAATTAGCGACCGTTCAAACTCAGCCAGAGCCGCAAAGATATGGAAAATCAGCTTTCCACCGGCTGTTGTCGTGTCGATGGCTTCAGTGACCGATCGAAACCCTACGCCTTTGGCTTCCAGGTCTGAAATGATGGCCACCAGGTCTTTCAGGCTTCGCCCCAGTCGATCCAGCCGCCACACGGTTAAGGTATCCCCTTCTCTGAGGGCATCGAGGCACCGTAGAAGCTCAGGGCGCTCCCTGGATGCGCCGGAAAAGGCTTCCTGATATACCCGCTCACAACCGGCCATATTCAGTGAATCAAGCTGTAGGGCTGTGTCTTGGTCTGTGGTTGAAACCCGCGCATAGCCAATAATCATATTGCCCCACCTGCCTGATAAACGTCTGAGGGCTGAAAAATTGGGAATACAGTAAGCGGTTTAGGTGTGGTGCTTCGGTTAGCATGATTGGGCCGTTTCACAAAGCAGCGCTGGCCGTAGTCGTCCAGGACTTCCCCGGTTTTCACTTCGCCCAGTAGTTCCAGCGTAGATAAGGCCCGGCGCCGGTATTCTTCAAAGTCCACGTCCTTGGGAACCGTCATGGGGATGACGGCTACTGCAACACCGTTACGAATAGCCGCCCAGTGTTTGCCGATGCTTGTAGAGTTCGCTATATCCATCCGTGTTACTCCTTGGCTTTACGGGCTATTTCGATTAACTCCCCTTGCAGCTTCCGGTTGTCGTCGCGGGCCTCTTTCAGGTCAGCTTTAAGGCCTTCTATTTGCGTGTCCCGGTCTTCAATTCGAGCCTGAAGTGCTGCGGTATCAGCTTTCAATTGGGCGTTAATGTTGTGTTCCTGGTCGAGTGCGGAGCGTACCTGGTTAACTTCCTGCCCCTTTTCTTCCAGGGCTTTGGTCAGCTCTGCCAGGTGTTTTTCAAGGCGCTGGATTTCGTTCAAGGCTTCATCACGTTCTGCGGTAGCGTCAGCAACTGCGGCCTCTGCTTCCTGCCTGAAGTTCTCAACCGATGCCGTGGCCAGTTTGCTGGCCATCCCCCAAAGCTGCCCCAGTGATGTTTCAACGGCTTTCTTGAGGTCTGCGGGCATATCAAGCGCGGCCACAACTTCGGCCTTTCGTGACTCCCTCCACTCCCGCATAACTGGGGAAATGTGGGACAGGGAGCCGCCGCCCATGCGTTCGCGCACCTGGTCATTGGTGGGGGTATCAATGCCTTCCGAGACAAGGGCGTTGGCGGTCGCAATGATGCGGTCACGGATTTCAGGCTTAACTTTGGCGGCATATGAGGCGTGCTGTTCAGTCATTGCTATATCTCCTGTATGTATTGTATGTATGTATGATACATACAATACATACAAAAGGCAAGAGAAACGAGCAAGAAAGGTGCCTTTTCTGTACGTTGATTTTTGAACGGTTTTCTTATCGTTCTGAGGTGGGCTTTCCCGTCGGATTCGGGCTATCTGTGGCGATGTTCAGAAAACGGTGGTTTTTTGGTTTTGGATAGTACGATCCAAAAAATTATATCCGTGAGCATTCACGGTTTGACGAGTACGGTTCTGTTGCCTAAAATGCCGTGAGCATTCACGGATACAACATAGAAATATAAGGCAAAAAATGGACGCGACAGCAACCCAAAGACAGAGCCGGAGAATAGAGCGATTGAAGGCTGAAGGCATAACCCGTTCAACCGTTTTGGTGCATGAGAGGTGCCGTCCTGCACTAGACTCTCTTAAATCACACTTTGTAAACCCAGATAAAGCGGAAGCTCTAACCTCTTTGGTTGAGCAGTTACATGCTAAATCTAAGCCCACTAACGTGGCTCAGGTGAGGCATTTGAGTCCATTTCGTTATCCGGGGGGGAAAACTTGGCTTGTTCCGGAAGTTAGGCAGTGGCTAAAAGCATCGCGTCAAAAGCCGTCTGTATTTGTAGAGCCATTCGCAGGAGGCGCTATTGCTGGTTTGAGTATGGCGGCGGAGGGATTGGTTGATAGGGTTTTTCTGTGCGAGCTTGACGATGACGTGGCAGCAGTATGGGAAACCATTTTTCATGGTTCGGATAATGACGTGACCGATCTATCCAGGAAGATAACTACTTTCGATGTGACTCTGGATAACGTCCGGGCGATCTTGGAAAGCAAACCGCGTTCAGCTAAAAACAGAGCTTTCCGTACAGTCATTAAGAATCGTATGCAACGTGGCGGCATCATGGCTGCCGGGGCTGGACTGGTTAAAGAGGGAGAGGCAGGTAAAGGGCTGAAATCCCGTTGGTATCCCGATACGCTGGCAAAGCGGATCGAGGTGTTGCGTAGCATGAAAGATCAGATCGATTTTGAGCAAGGTGACGCCTTCGAGGTTGTGAGTCGGTTTGCTGATGACCCTGAAGCCTTCTTTTTTATCGACCCACCTTATACAGCAGGTGGAAAAAAAGCTGGCTCCAGGCTCTACACTCACAACGAAATTGACCACGAAGGATTATTCGCCCTCATGGCAAGCGTTAAAGGCTCCGTGATGATGACCTACGACGATGCTCCAGAGGTGCGCGCAATGGCAGAACGTCATGGGTTCAGAATTGAGCTTGTGCCGATGAAGAACACTCACCACGCAATTATTCACGAACTGCTTATTCTGAAGCCTTGAAAACCTTATTGGCCCGCGAACTGTCATCAATGACTTGTTTCAGATTGCGGGTAAAGTCGGCTTTGCTCAGTGGTTCGGTCGCATTTAATGCACGTCGAGAGCTTTCCAGCGTGGTGAATATGACCGCGCTGGCTGTCATATTTAGTGCATTGTCGTAATCAACGATGAACCATACCACGTCTGAGTTATCCCTCCTTTCTTGATCATTTCTGGCTCTTGGGTAGGCATCAGCAAGCGAGTTCATGTTGTCGTAAAAGTATCTATCAATCACCACGACAACCTTTTTTCCCCAGTTTCTCAGTACCGGTACCTTCACATCCAATTGTGGGGAAAGGCGTTTTGGGCCGCTGCTGCGGTAGTCTGGCCGGCGACGGCCGACCGGGAACAAGACTGAAGATGGAGCCGCTGCGTATGCGTCGAACTCTGGTCGCATCTTATCACCGGAGAAATATAGTGCCTGAGTCTCTACCGCACACCACTCAAGCTCGCCGGCATCCATAGTTGTTGGATTAACCAGAATCCAGTCAATTCGACCTGCCTTTTTGCCCTCGCCTTCATCGTCGCCGTTATCGTCGGCCGTTGAATCGGATACTTTGCGGAGAAAAGGCGTTTCTTTAACTACGGTCGGGTTGTCCGCCTCCAGCATCTTTTCGGAAATCCATACGAAGAGGCTTTTTCCACCGTCTAACGGCTGGAGGAATCGGGATGGGCAAACGGTTACGATCTTGTCACCAGGTACGGGAGTTCCCGCTCCCTCTGGCCCTGGAGAGAAGCGGCGAATGCTGCAAACTCCGCTGGCTTTGTTGCATCGAGCGCCAGGTACAAGCGTGGATAGAAACGGGCACAGGGGGGCATTGGAAATATCACCTGTCTGGTCTTGAGCTGCTGCGAGCTGGCCAAAGCGTTGCCGCTCGTCTGGTGTCATGGTGGTTATGTCATTGCCGAACCACTCGGCTATCCCATAGCGAGGGATCGGAGCGCGTGCCATAAAAACTTCCAAGATAGTTAGTTACAAAAATGTTCTTATGGTATCTGGTGGTGGGGATTTGATCGACCTTTCTTATGATGTGGTGAGATTTTGTGGTTGGGCTGCTCGGTCGGTCGCGTCGGTCGTGGCAACCGGCCAGCCGGAGCACGAACCAGGGCAAGGGGTTTACAGCGCAGCGGCCCTTGCGCTGGGGCGTGGTTTGGCTAGGTTCGCCACACAAGACCGGCGGGACTGATCGAGTAGACCAACAGGGGCTGCTTGGGAGTGAGTGGAGGGAGTGAGGAATTCGGCATTAAATCGGAGCCTTTTTAGTACCAAAAAGGCTCCTTATTGGTGCTGTTTTAGTGCCCTTCTTGTACCTCTTCCGCCAATTTAAGAATGGCCCATCGGATGACGTTTAGCTTGGTTCTCCCTGTTTTGGTGGCCAGTTCTTCCAGTTTGGTGAACTCGTATTCATTGAATGGAACGCGAATGGCCTTGTAGTCCCTGTTTGCGTTGGGGTCGAGGTCTGCTTTAGGGGTTGGCTTTTTCGCGGGTGAGCCGCCGTCGGCGGCGGCTGCAAAGGCTTCTATCTGTTCCGGTGTCGGCTCCCGCTTTGCGTTGGTCGTGGCTTGTGGCTCCCTACGCTTTACCATTGAAACACCTCCCGCATTAGCTCCCGCACCTCTTCAGCGGCCTTTGGGTTGTCCATTTCAACCACGCCTAACCCTTCGCTCATGGCGTCACGGTAAACCTTGCGGTCACGGATTATGGCGCTAAGAAGCTGAATCTCCGGGTAGTCCTGGAGGTATTCGCGGGCTTCTTCTGCTTCATGCACTACCGGGTTGGTTGGTGCCATCGTGATTAAGCCATAGACAACAAGATCAGGGTTCAGGTCTTTGGCTTGGGTGATGATTTCCTGAAGGTTAGGCAGGGTGTCCAGGTCAGGCTGTGATGGCCGAAACGGAACCAGCAGGACATTGGCGGCGGTCATGCCTGTGCGCAGTTCGCGACTGTCACGGCCAGCCGCATCGACAATCACGTATTCATAGCGCTTATCGAGATCGAGAAGAGTTTCCCGGATGTTCTCGTATTTTTGAACGCAATGAACGGTTGGCAGCTTTTCATTGCCAGAGCGATCCATTGCCCAGTTTGCCGCAGTGCATTGACGATCTGCATCAACCAGGACGACATCCCGGCCATTTCTGGCGAGTTCTGCGCAAATATTCACGGCTGTGGTGGATTTTCCGCAACCGCCCTTTTGACTTCCTATAAGTACGATCATTGGTGCTACTCCTGTACCGTTGTGGTGCTGTTTTGGTATCAATTTAGTACCAGTTTTATACATTAACGGTACTAAATTAACAAGCACTAAAACGGTATATTTTTGGTACCAAAAAAAGAGAGTGCTAACTTTTTGGGGTACATCTGTTGATCTTTGTTCTGATAGTAGTGTACTTTTGTCGCTGTTTTTAGATTTTGCCAGAAGGGGGCAGCGTGGAAATCAGGCTTTTAAGAAAGCTGTTCCAGGAAGGCTTATTGCTATCCGCAAAGGTGCATCCGGCTCCTATGGAAAGTGACCGCTGGATTATGGTCTTTGATAAAGCCAGTGGCGGACAGGAGCAGATCACCAGAGCCAGGGATGACGAAACCAAGATTTACAAGCGTCTGAACGGTGCGCTTCAGGATGCACAAGATATTGGCTTTAAAGAGGTCACAATCAGATTTGACTGATTAGAAATGAAAAACCCGGCACAAGGCCGGGCTATAAATTCGGAGATGCTGGAAGATTTGGCGATCAGGTCAGCACCCGACACTCAGGCTTTGGGAAGCCCTCGCAGTCCTCTAAATATACGCGAGAACCCATCAAGCCGCAACTCGTGTTGCCTATTTTTGAGGCATCAAATAGCGGTGTTTTGATGAGGGGGCTTCCCTGTGATGAAAACAGGGGAAGACATTGGCAGCACATGCCTACATACCGAGAGAGAACGCTTTAGGGGGGAACTTCTGTGGCCACGACCCGGCCAGCCCTCGTTTCACTCTTGCTGATCCAGCCAAAAAAGGGAAAGGCGGCATCCCACGAGTTCTGACGCTTTGCATGGAGCGTTTGAAGGATTACTACTATCGACCGCGTAAAGTCATACCATCCTTAGACCTGGCTAATGGCAGTGAGCGTCAGCAACGCAGTGAGCGCAGGGAAGCCTGTATCTGCCTGATGGCTGCACTTCTGAAATTTACTGATGTGGCCAGTCTTCGCGTTGGCATCCCCACGAAAGACGGATTTGTGAATCTGACGGTTGATCTGATCGCCAGGCATACCGGCATGAATCTAAAGCGTGTTGAACGTGCTTTACACGATCTCAAGGCCGCAGGCCTTGTTACCGTGTCGCAACCCCGCCAACTGAAAGAGGACGGCACCTGGAAGGGGCTGGCCGCCGTAAAGGCGATATCCAGGCATCTGTTTGCGGTGTTTGGTCTTGGGAGTATGTTGAAGTACGAGCGGGACAAAGCTAGTAAGCGGCTGAAGAAAAAACAGCGCCAATGGGAGCAGGATGCCGAAACGGAAAAGGGACAGAATACCCGGACAGGAAGAGCCAGGTTTGGGTTGTTCATGGGAGGGATGGCGTCTCAAGTGAATGATAAGCGCAAGCCCAAGCCAAAACCGCAGACAACTAACAGGCAGTCACGGGATGACTTCGAGTATCGAAAGCAGCAGATGGTCAGGGCGGGGGAGCTAAAGCAGGCCAACCCGGACTGGAGCCGAGACAAGTGTTTTGAGGAAGCCGACAAGCAGCTTTCAGGGCGGCGCATGGCCTAGCCCTGGCCAACCCTATGGGGTAATGGGGTATTCCATCAGAATCGACCAAAAAGAGCCTTCCAGGCTCTTTTTTTTCGCCTTGAGGAAGGTGTCCAAAGCCTAAAGCGGTGAGAATTGGGCGCATCTGTGGATAAGCCTTTCTGACATGAAAATTAAGTGTCTGTAGATAACTCAATTAAGTGTCCACCCTTAATTCACCAGTCAGTTATATAAAAATCAGTTAAGCAGGGTGCCTGCAAGCAGTCACCCAATAATGCCTCGCCAGAGGCGAGATAAGCTCTCTATCTGACGCCCTACGCTTCGCTTCGGTTGTCCCAAAAGGGGCGCTGCCCCTTCTGTACTTCCCCGCAAACAGCCGTGTTTGATCCTCGGGAGCATGAGCGGCGGCTTCGCCTTGTCATGCCCCTCCGGTCAAAGGCTGTGGTGATCTCCAAATGCGTCAAGGGGCCGTGTCCTCGCCGCTGTCGCGGCTGCGGGCCGCACCAACCCCTTGACTCATTTTCCGATCAGAAAAATGCTTGCCTGTTCACACCGTTATTTGTAACCTATTCCTCGCGCATAGGTGCGGAGCGAGGAACCGGAACAAATAGCCGGTGTGAAGCGTTGCGGTCGCCGGTGGCGACCTTTGGCCTACTGTCACGGCTGGACGCCGCGCCATTCGGCTACTTCGCCCACTTTGTGGGCTGCGCCCTTCACTACGCTGGACGCTTCGTTTCGGTTGCAGGGGCGCGTCTGGCTACGCCCGACAACCCGCTTTGCGGGCTGCGGTTTCCATGTGCCGCTGACGCTGTGCAACATGGCTACCTTGGCCCCGCCACTGCGGCTTACCGGCCCTTTCCTGTTCGTTCCGATCAGGCAGGGAACCCGTCCCGGTAATCCTTCGTTTTGGGGCGACTCCTGAACGTCGTCCCCGAAAGCGGGTTGTCGGGCCTATCGTTCGCAAGCTCACTGCCCGACGCGCCGGGGCAAGCCCCCCACGCAACAACCAGGCACTGGGGTGCCTTAAATCGGCTGGGGCCGATTTTTGTTACGCGGCTCCCCCCAAACCTTCCGGCAATCCCGGCGGGGCGGGATGTGCCTACAGGGGGTCAGTGCTGAACGCACTTACCCCCACCGAACAAGTTCG
>NZ_AXCB01000009.1:0-15494 GCF_000475375.1 Marinobacter sp. EVN1 | reverse complement strand
GTTACGCTCAAACTTTGCTTTGGACACGGTTACACCTCTTCCTGTTTCTTAAGTCCTGGGATCAACCCTTTTTAATGATCGCTTCGGCAATGTTCGAAGGAGCTTCCATATAGCGGGAGAACTCCATCGCATAAGACGCCCGACCCTGTGTTGCAGAACGCAGGTCGGTGGCGTAACCGAACATCTCCGACAACGGAACTTCAGCACGGATGACCTTGCCCGCCGGGCCTTCATCCATACCCTGCACAAGGCCGCGACGACGGTTCAGGTCGCCAACAACGTCACCCATGTAATCTTCAGGGGTAACAACCTCAACCTTCATGATCGGCTCAAGAAGGGCAGGATTTGCTTCGAGGGCGCCTTTCTTCATCGCCATGGAACCAGCGATCTTGAACGCCATTTCGTTGGAGTCGACGTCGTGATAGGAACCATCGTACAGCGTCGCCTTGATACCCAGCAGCGGATAGCCGGCCAGACAGCCGTTCTGCATCTGCTCCTCGATACCCTGCTGAACCGCCGGAATGTATTCCTTGGGAACCACACCACCAACGATCTCGTTCACGAAGATGAAGTTTTCAGCATCTTCATCATCCAGAGGCAGCGGCTCCAACTTCACTTTTACGTGACCGTACTGACCGCGACCACCAGACTGACGAACGAATTTACCTTCAACATCAACCGGCTTACGAATGCACTCACGATAAGCCACCTGAGGCTTACCGATGTTGGCCTCAACCTTGAACTCGCGACGCATACGGTCAACGATGATGTCCAGGTGAAGCTCACCCATACCAGAGATGATGGTCTGACCGGACTCTTCGTCGGTGCGAACACGGAACGAAGGATCTTCCTGGGCCAGCTTGCCCAGCGCCACACCCATCTTCTCCTGGTCAGCCTTGGACTTCGGCTCAACCGCCACAGAGATAACCGGCTCAGGGAACTCCATGCGCTCCAGAACAATCTTGTTGTTCTCGTCACACAGGGTGTCACCGGTGGTCACGTTCTTCAGGCCAATGGCAGCGGCGATGTCGCCCGCCAGAACTTCCTTGATCTCTTCACGGTCGTTGGCGTGCATCTGAACCATACGGCCCACACGCTCTTTCTTGCCTTTAACCGAGTTGAACACGGCATTACCAGATTCCAGCTTACCGGAGTAAACACGGAAGAAGGTCAGCGTGCCCACGAACGGATCGGTGGCGATCTTGAACGCCAGAGCAGCGAACGGCGCATCGTCGTCAACCGGACGAGTCTCTTCTGTACCTTCGTCGTCAACCTCACCGCGGATGGCTTTAACCTCATCCGGAGCCGGCAGGAATTCGATAACGGCATCAAGTACCGCCTGCACACCCTTGTTCTTGAACGCGGAACCACAGGTCGCCAGAACGATTTCGTTGGCGATGGTACGATCGCGCAGACCTTTCTTGATCTCTTCGTAGGTCAGCTCTTCGCCTTCCAGGTACTTGTCCATGTACTCTTCGTTGGCTTCGGCAGCAGCTTCAATCATCTGCTCGCGAGCCTTCTCGGCTTCAGCCTTCATGGATTCCGGAATGTCGCGAAGCTCGTAGGTCATGCCCTGGTCAGCTTCGTTCCAGTAGATAGCCTTCATGCGCAGCAGGTCAACGATGCCTTCGAAATCGTCTTCCGCGCCGATCGGCAGCTGGATGGGCACAGTGGTCGCGCCCAGACGGTTACGGATCTGCTCAACAACGCGCATAAAGTTAGCGCCGGCACGGTCCATCTTGTTGACGAACACCATGCGCGGAACTTCATACTTGTTGGCCTGACGCCATACAGTCTCGGACTGCGGCTCAACACCGGAAGAACCACAGAATACAACGACCGCACCGTCGAGAACCCGCAGAGAACGCTCTACTTCGATAGTGAAGTCAACGTGCCCCGGTGTGTCGATGATGTTGATGCGGTGCTCGGGGTATTGCTTGTCCATACCCTGCCAGAAGGTTGTAACAGCGGCAGACGTGATGGTGATACCACGCTCCTGCTCCTGCTCCATCCAGTCTGTAGTGGAAGCGCCGTCATGGGTTTCACCCATTTTGTGACTACGACCGGTGTAGTAAAGAATACGCTCGGTTGTAGTGGTCTTGCCCGCATCCACGTGCGCACAGATACCAATGTTTCTGTAACGTTTGATAGGAGTCTTGCGTGCCACGATATAAACCTCGGCTTGTTAGAAACGGAAGTGAGAGAATGCTTTGTTGGCTTCTGCCATACGATGCACGTCTTCGCGCTTCTTCACCGCGGCACCTTTGCTGTCTGCCGCGTCAAGAATTTCGCCGGCCAGACGTTGCGCCATGGACTTCTCACCACGCTTCCGTGAGTATTCGACGAGCCAGCGCATAGCCAGCGCGTTCTGACGGGAAGGCCGTACTTCTACAGGCACCTGGTAAGTAGCACCACCCACGCGACGGGATTTTACTTCCACCATCGGTTGGATGTTCTCCAGGGCCTTCTCGAACATTTCGATCGGCTCTTCCTTGGATTTCTCGGCAACAATATCGAGCGCGCCATAAACAATGCGCTCTGCAACAGACTTCTTACCGCTTTCCATCACGTGGTTGATGAACTTGGCAAGACGTGCACTGCCGAATTTCGGATCGGGAATAATTTCCCGCTTAGCTGCAACTCTTCTTCTAGGCATCGATAAGCCCTTATATATCTAAAAGGTCTTCAGGAACCCCTGAGATAGCCATCTGCTACTCAGCCTTACTCTTACCGTTCTGACAAGCAACGATAAAAGACACCCGCTCGGGACATCAGGACTTGGGTCGTTTTGCACCGTACTTGGAGCGGCCCTGCTTACGGTTCTGTACACCCTGGGTGTCCAAAGTACCGCGAACAGTGTGATAGCGCACACCCGGAAGGTCTTTTACTCGACCGCCCCGGATCAGCACAACACTGTGCTCCTGAAGGTTGTGACCTTCACCACCAATGTATGAGGAAACCTCGTAGCCGTTAGTCAGACGAACACGGCACACTTTACGCAGTGCTGAGTTCGGCTTCTTCGGCGTAGTGGTGTATACACGAGTGCACACACCACGGCGCTGAGGGCAAGCCTGGAGCGCGGGAACGTCGCTCTTGGCTACCTTGCGCTTACGAGGCTTACGCACCAACTGATTAATCGTTGCCATGTAAGCAAACTCCAAAAAAACCATACCAATGAAACTTACCCCCAATGCAGGGGGTAAAATTTAAGGGACGCAAGTTTAAGCTTGCGTCCCGAGTCAGTCAAGATGACTGATCTCTTTTTAACCACCCTGGAGGTAGGTATCTACCCCGAGGGTGGCGCGCGCGAACTCAGCTTTCGCGGTTAAGTTCGGCGCTCAGAGCTTCTTCAACATCGGCCGCAGTCACGCCCTGCTCTTCCAGGTCACGCTTGCGACGGCGCTCGTTGTGATAGGCAAGACCTGTACCGGCCGGAATCAGACGCCCTACCACAACGTTTTCCTTCAGACCGCGCAGGTAGTCCCGCTTGCCAGTCACCGCACCCTCGGTCAGAACCCGGGTGGTTTCCTGGAACGAGGCCGCAGAGATGAAGGACTCGGTCGCCAACGATGCCTTGGTGATACCAAGCAGCAGACGCTCGAAGCGTGCAGGCTCTTTGTCTGCCGCATTCGCCTTCTCGTTCTCTTCCATCACCTGGGTAATTTCTACCTGGTCGCCCGACAGCAGAGTGGTATCACCCGGATCGGTGATTTCCACCTTGCGCAGCATCTGGCGAACGATAACCTCGATATGTTTATCGTTGATGACAACGCCCTGCAGACGGTACACGTCCTGGATTTCGTTGGTGATGTACTTGGCCAGCTCGACCACACCCAGCAGACGCAGGATGTCGTGCGGGTTGGACGGACCATCCGAGATCACCTCACCCTTTTCAACGGTTTCACCTTCGAACACGTTGAGCTGGCGATGCTTCGGAATCAGAACCTCATAGGCATCATCATCCTTCGGCGTGATCACCAGGCGCTTCTTGCCTTTGGTCTCTTTACCGAAGGAAACCACCCCGCTGATCTCCGCGAGGATCGCGGACTCTTTCGGACGACGGGCCTCGAACAGGTCGGCAACCCGAGGCAGACCACCGGTGATGTCCCGGGTCTTCGAGCTTTCCTGCGGAATACGGGCGACCACATCACCCAGCTCGATCTTGGCACCATTCGCCATGGTTACCAGAGCGTTGGCCGGCAGGAAGAAGATCGCGGTACCGCCCCCGGGCAGCTCCACTTCCTCTCCCGAGTCGTCGACCAACTGAATGGCCGGACGAATGTCCTTACCCGCAGCCGGACGCTCTTTCGGGTCAATCACTTCCATCGTGGACAGACCGGTCAGCTCGTCAGCCTGGGTACGGACAGTAATGCCCTCTTCCATGTTGACGAACTTGGCGGTGCCCTTCGCTTCCGCGATGATCGGGTGCGTGTGCGGATCCCACTTGGCAACCACAACACCAGCTTCTACCTGATCACCGTTCTTCACAGACAGCACGGCACCGTACGGCAGTTTGTACCACTCGCGCTCACGCCCCTGCTCATCGGCAATGGCCAGCGCGGAGGAACGGGATACCACCACCAGCGAACCGTCGGTTTTCTCGATCGACTTCAGGTTGTGCAGGCGTACCGTACCACCATGCTTCACCTGGATATTGTCTACCGCAGACGCCCGGCTCGCGGCACCACCAATGTGGAAGGTACGCATGGTCAGCTGGGTACCAGGCTCACCGATGGACTGGGCAGCGATAACACCTACCGCTTCGCCCACGTTCACCTGGTGGCCACGGGCCAGATCACGGCCGTAACACTTGGAACAGATGCCGTGACGGGTCTCACAGGTAATCGCAGAGCGTACCCAGATTTCGTCTACACCCGCGCGCTCAACCATTTCGACGGTCTTCTCGTCGAGCAGTGTGCCCGCAGGAACAACGGCGTTGTCCTTGTCAGTCGGCGTGAACACATCGCGAGCCGTCACACGACCCAGAACCCGGTCGCCCAGCGGCACAACCACGTCGCCGCCTTCGATGTGCGGCGTCATCAGCAGACCTTCATCGGTACCACAGTCTTCCTCGGTCACCACCAGATCCTGAGACACGTCAACCAGACGGCGGGTCAGGTAACCGGAGTTCGCGGTCTTCAGTGCAGTATCCGCCAGACCTTTACGAGCACCGTGAGTCGAGATGAAGTACTGGAGTACGTTCAGACCTTCACGGAAGTTAGCCGTAATCGGCGTTTCGATGATGGAACCATCCGGCTTGGCCATCAGACCACGCATACCGGACAGCTGACGGATCTGGGCGGCGGAACCCCGCGCACCGGAATCGGCCATCATGTAGACGGAGTTGAAGGACTCCTGCATCAGGTCTTCACCGTCTTCGCCCTTCACTGGCTGGCCATCAGGGCCAATAACCTGCTCTTTGGACAGACGCTCCATCATTGCCTTGGACACTTTGTCGTTGGCACGGGACCAGATGTCGATCACCTTGTTGTACTTCTCACCCTGGGTCAGAAGACCGGATGCGTACTGGTTTTCGATGTCTTTTACTTCGTCGGAGGCTGCATCCACCAGCTCGTACTTCTCCGGCGGAATCTCGAAATCGTTAAAGCCGATCGAGATACCGGAACGGGTTGCGTAGTGGTAACCCATGTACATCAACTGGTCAGCGAAGATGACCGTGTCTTTCAGACCAGCATCCCGGTAACAGGTGTTGATCAGGTTGGAAATCGCCTTCTTCACCATCGGCTTGTTGACGATCTCGAACGGCAGGCCGTCCGGCACGATATCGTAAAGCAGAGCGCGACCAACGGTGGTATCGACAATGCGGAAGCTCTCGGTACGGTTACCGTCTTCGTCAACCGCAACTTCCTTGACCCGAACCTTAACCTTCGCCTGCAGGTCAACCTGACCGGCACCGTAAGCGCGATGGGCTTCCTTGACGTCAGCAAAGACCATACCTTCACCCAGAGCGGCGTGACGCTCACGGGTCATGTAGTACAGCCCCAGTACCACGTCCTGAGACGGTACGATAATGGGCTCGCCGTTGGCGGGCGACAACACGTTGTTGGTAGACATCATCAACGCGCGGGCCTCGAGCTGGGCTTCCAGAGTCAGCGGTACGTGTACCGCCATCTGGTCACCATCGAAGTCAGCGTTGTAGGCCGCACACACCAGCGGGTGCAGCTGAATGGCCTTACCTTCGATCAGAACCGGCTCGAACGCCTGGATACCCAGACGGTGCAGGGTCGGCGCACGGTTCAGCAGGATCGGATGCTCACGGATGACCTCATCCAGGATATCCCAGACCACGCCTTCCTCACGCTCGACCATCTTCTTGGCGGCCTTGATCGTGGTCGCCAGTCCGCGGTGCTCAAGCTTTGAGAAAATGAACGGTTTGAACAGCTCCAGAGCCATTTTCTTCGGCAGACCGCACTGATGCAGGCGCAGGTACGGTCCTACCACGATCACCGAACGGCCGGAGTAGTCAACACGCTTACCCAGCAGGTTCTGACGGAAACGACCCTGCTTACCCTTGATCATGTCAGCCAGGGACTTCAGCGGGCGCTTGTTGGTGCCGGTGATGGCACGGCCACGACGGCCATTGTCCAGCAGGGCATCCACAGCTTCCTGCAGCATCCGCTTCTCGTTACGCACGATGATGTCCGGAGCATTCAGCTCCAAAAGGCGCTTGAGACGGTTGTTCCGGTTGATCACCCGACGGTACAGGTCGTTCAGGTCGGAAGTGGCAAAACGGCCACCATCCAGCGGAACCAGGGGGCGCAGGTCCGGCGGAAGAACCGGCAGCACGGTCATGACCATGTCGCCTGGCTTGTTACCGGAATACAGGAACGCTTCCAGAATTTTCAGGCGCTTGCTGAATTTCTTGATCTTGGTTTCGGAGTTGGTCTGCGGAATTTCTTCGCGCAGCGCGTCAACTTCTGCCTGCAGATCGATGTCTTCCAGCAATTGCTTGACGGCTTCCGCACCCATGCGGGCGTCGAACTCGTCACCAAACTCTTCCAGGGCTTCGTAATACTGCTCATCGTTCAGCAGCTGGCCCTTCTCCAGAGTGGTCATGCCCGGATCGATAACAATAAAGCTCTCGAAGTACAGAACCCGCTCGATGTCACGCAGGGTCATGTCCAGCATCAGACCGATGCGGGACGGCAGCGACTTCAGGAACCAGATATGGGCGACCGGGCTGGCCAGCTCAATATGGCCCATGCGCTCACGACGAACGCTCGCCAGGGCAACCTCGACACCACACTTTTCACAAATGACACCGCGGTGCTTGAGGCGCTTGTATTTTCCGCACAGACACTCGTAGTCCTTGATCGGGCCGAAGATCTTGGCACAGAAAAGACCGTCACGCTCCGGCTTGAAGGTACGGTAGTTAATGGTCTCAGGCTTTTTTACTTCGCCAAAAGACCAGGAACGAATCATGTCAGGCGACGCCAGGCCAATGCGGATGGCGTCGAATTCCTTGCTCTGATTCTGGCTCTTGAGAAGATTCAGCAAATCTTTCATCAGTTAAAGCTCCGGATGGCGTTAATCTCGGGCGGGCACACGGAGTGCCCGCTCACGCTGCCAAAAACAATTCGGCTCACTCGGATTCCAGCTCGATGTCGATACCCAACGAGCGGATTTCCTTGACAAGAACGTTGAAGGATTCAGGCATGCCCGGCTCCATACGATGATCGCCATCGACAATGTTCTTGTACATCTTGGTCCGACCGTTTACGTCGTCAGACTTGACGGTGAGCATTTCCTGCAGGGTATAGGCGGCACCGTATGCCTCCAGAGCCCAGACTTCCATCTCACCGAAGCGCTGACCACCGAACTGAGCCTTACCACCCAGCGGCTGCTGGGTAACCAGGCTGTAAGAGCCGGTAGAACGAGCGTGCATCTTGTCGTCGATCAGGTGGTTCAGCTTGAGAATGTACATATAGCCAACAGTTACCGGACGATCAAACGCATCGCCGGTACGGCCGTCATAGAGCTTGGTCTGACCAGTAGTATCCAGGCCAGCCAACTCAAGCATTCTCTTCACCTCGGCTTCCTTGGCACCATCGAAGACCGGTGTTGCCATGGGAACGCCACCACGCAGGTTGTTGCACAGCTCGAAAATCTCTTTGTCAGTCAGACTGTCAAGGTCAACCTTGAACACTTCGTCCGAATGATTGTAGATCTCGTCCAGCAACTTGCGAAGCTCAGCCACCTTGCGCTGCTCATCAAGCATGCGGCTGATCCGCTCACCCAGACCTTTAGCCGCAGCACCCAGATGAGTTTCAAGCACCTGACCAACGTTCATCCGCGACGGTACACCGAGCGGGTTCAGAACGATATCGACGGTATTGCCAAACTCGTCGTAGGGCATGTCTTCAATCGGCATAACCGCAGAGATAACACCCTTGTTACCATGACGGCCAGCCATCTTGTCGCCCGGCTGAATACGACGTTTGATTGCCAGGTAAACCTTAACAATCTTGAGTACGCCAGGAGCCAGATCGTCGCCCTGCTGAAGCTTGCCCTTCTTGTCGTCAAAGCGAGCTTCGTGCTCTTTCTTGCGATCCTCGAGGCCCTGCTCGGATTTCTCCAGCAACTCGTTCAAAGCTTCGTCTTTCATGCGCAGCTTGAACCAGTCGGCTCGCGGCAGTTCCGCCAGGTAGGCTTCTTCCAGCTTCGCACCCTTTTTCAGGCCAGGACCACTGATCACTTCCTGACCTTTCAGAGCGGCCATCAGACGCTCGAACGTCGCACCTTCAACAATGCGGTACTCGTCTTTCAGGTCCTTACGGTACTTGTCCAGCTGCTCTTTCTCGATCGAAAGCGCTCGGGCATCTTTCTCGATACCGTCACGGGTGAAGACCTGAACGTCAATGACCGTACCACGGGTACCGGTCGGCACACGCTGAGATGTGTCCTTAACGTCAGACGCTTTTTCACCAAAGATGGCACGCAGAAGCTTCTCTTCCGGGGTCAGTTGGGTTTCGCCTTTCGGCGTTACCTTACCAACCAGAATGTCGCCGGGGCCCACTTCAGCGCCGATGTAGACAATGCCAGACTCATCCAGCTTGGACAGTGCGCTTTCACCCACGTTCGGAATATCTGCGGTGATTTCTTCGCTGCCCAGCTTGGTATCACGAGCCACACAGGTCAGTTCCTGAATGTGGATGGTGGTCAGACGGTCTTCCTGAACCACTTTCTCGGAGATGAGAATGGAGTCCTCAAAGTTGTAACCGTTCCAGGGCATGAACGCGATGCGCATGTTCTGACCCAGAGCCAGCTCACCCAGATCCACAGAAGGACCATCCGCCAACACATCGCCACGGGCAATCACGTCACCCTGACGCACGATAGAACGCTGGTTGATACAGGTGTTCTGGTTGGAGCGGGTGTACTTGGTGAGGTTATAGATATCCACACCTGCATCACCGGCTTCGGTTTCTTCGTTGTTGACGCGAACCACGATACGGGCCGCATCCACGCTTTCGATCACGCCACCGCGACGCGCGGTTACACACACGCCAGAGTCCTGAGCCACCGTGCGCTCAACACCGGTACCCACCAGCGGCACCTGCGACTTCAGGGTCGGGACAGCCTGGCGCTGCATGTTCGCACCCATCAGGGCCCGGTTGGCATCGTCGTGCTCCAGGAACGGGATCAGAGACGCCGCGACCGACACAACCTGGCGCGGAGATACGTCCATGAAGTTAACCGCTTCCGGAGGCGCTACGGTAAATTCGTTCTGGTGACGCACCGTAACCAGCTCATCAGTCAGACGCTTGCCTTCATCGGTAGCAGCGCTGGCCTGGGCGATCACGTAGTTGCTCTCTTCAATCGCAGAGAGGTAAACCACCTCGTCGGTCACCACACCATCGACCACCTTCCGGTACGGACTCTCAAGGAAGCCGTAGGAGTTGGACCGGGCGTAGGTTGCCAGCGAGTTGATCAGACCGATGTTCGGGCCTTCCGGAGTCTCGATCGGGCACACACGGCCGTAGTGGGTCGGATGTACGTCACGGACTTCGAAGCCGGCGCGTTCACGGGTCAGACCACCTGGGCCCAACGCGGAAATACGACGCTTGTGGGTAACCTCGGACAGCGGGTTGTTCTGATCCATGAACTGGGACAGCTGGCTGGAGCCAAAGAACTCTTTCACAGCGGCCGCAACCGGCTTGGCGTTGATCAGGTCCTGCGGCATCAGGCCTTCGCTTTCGGCGAGACTCAGACGCTCACGCACTGCACGCTCAACACGCACCAGACCAACACGGAACTGGTTTTCGGCCATTTCACCCACGCAACGCACACGACGGTTGCCCAGGTTATCAATGTCGTCCACCTGGCCCTGGCCGTTACGGATGGCAATCAAGGTCTTCAGTACGTCGATGATATCGTCGTGCGTCAGCGTACCTTCGCCGGTGCTTTCTTCCCGGCCCAGGCGACGATTCAGTTTCATCCGGCCAACGGCGGACAGATCGTAACGCTCTTCGGAGAAGAACAGGTTGTTAAACAGATTCTCCGCAGATTCCTTGGTAGGCGGTTCGCCCGGGCGCATCATGCGGTAGATTTCCACCAACGCTTCGAGCGGGGTGCGGGTCGGGTCGATACGCAGGGTATCCGACATGAACGGACCGCAATCCAGGTCGTTGGTGTACAGGGTTTCGATGTCTTTAACACCGGCATCGAGGATCTTGGTAATCACTTCCTCGGTCAGTTCGGTGTTGCATTCCACCAGCACTTCGCCGGTAGACTGATCGATCATGTCTTTGGCCAGGACACGACCGTAGAGATACTCGGTCGGTACTTCCAGCTCGGTGATACCGGCTTTTTCCAGCTGCTTGATGTGACGGGCAGTGATCCGGCGGCCTTCTTCAACAATCACGTTGCCGTCATTGTCTTTGATGTCGAAGGTTGCGATATCGCCACGCAGACGGCTTGGTACCAGCTCCAGCTTGCACACTTCCGCGCCCAGGCTGAACTTACTGGTTTCGAAGAACATCTCGAGCATTTGCTCGGAGGTGTAGCCCAGGCCACGCAACAGAATGGAGGCCGGCAGCTTACGACGGCGGTCGATACGAACGAACACGGCGTCCTTCGGATCGAACTCGAAGTCCAGCCAGGAGCCACGGTAAGGAATCACCCGGGCTGAGTACAACAGCTTGCCGGAGGAATGGGTCTTACCCTTGTCGTGATCGAAGAACACACCAGGTGAACGGTGGAGCTGGGAAACAATAACGCGCTCGGTACCGTTAACAACAAAGGTACCGTTCTCGGTCATCAGGGGCATTTCGCCCATGTAGACTTCTTGCTCTTTGATGTCCTTGATCGCCTTGTTAGACGATTCCTTATCATAAATGATCAGGCGGACCTTCACCCGTAGCGGCGCGGCGTAAGTTACGCCCCTGAGCTGACATTCCTTGACGTCAAAGACTGGCTCGCCGATTCGGTAGCTCACATACTCGAGCGCGGCGTTGCCAGAATAACTGACGATCGGGAATACGGATTTGAATGCTGCATGAAGACCAGTTTCCCGGCGGTCTTCAGGCGCAGTTTCCATTTGGAGGTAGTCCCGGAACGAATCCAGCTGAATTGACAGCAAATAGGGGACTTCCATCACGGAAGGCAATTTACTAAAGTCTTTGCGAATCCGCTTTTTCTCAGTGTAGGAGTAAGTCATCTGCATTCCCCAGCTTTAGACCTGATACCTGGTATCAAGAAGCAATCAAATGTTCTGCTTCGGGGCCGAATTGCTCGGCTTATCGCGCCGTCTTGAACAAGACTCTGGCTGTAGGTTATAGATCTGACATCAACCTGCAATTGCACACCAGACTCTATAGCATATACAACAGAAAAAGGCCGGTGGCACGAAGCCACCAGCCCGTCCATGCTTAACGCACGGTGTCGATCAACAGCCGACTCTTACTTGAGCTCAACAGAAGCGCCTGCTTCCTCAAGCTTCTTCTTGGCTTCTTCAGCCTCGTCCTTGCTTGCGCCTTCCTTAACAGTAGAAGGTGCGCCGTCAACCATTTCCTTGGCTTCTTTCAGACCCAGGCCAGTCAGTTCACGAACGGCCTTGATAACGTTTACTTTCTTCTCGCCAGCGCCGGTCAGAACTACGTCGAACTCGGTCTTCTCTTCGGCGGCTTCGCCAGCAGCGGCAGCAGCCGGAGCGGCAGCAACAGCGGCAGCAGCAGAAACGTTAAACTTCTCTTCCATTGCTTCTACGAGCTCAACAACTTCCATTACGCTCATTTCAGCAATTGCATTCAAAATATCGTCTTTAGACAGAGCCATGACTTTCTCCCAAAAATGTAAAAAATGGTGTTCAACAGAATCAAGCAGCGTCTTGCTTCTGATCCCGGACTGCAGCTACAACACGTGTGATCCTGCCCGGAATATCGTTCAGGGTACGTGCAAGCTTGGTAACTGGTGCCTGTGTAACAATGGCCAGCTTGGTCAACGCTTCGTGCAGCGTCGGCAGCGTAGCCAGGCGATCAATCTGTTCTGCACCCATCAGCTCACCGCCGACAGCCAGACCCTTGATTTCGAACGCCTCTTTCTCTTTGGCAAAATCCTTCAGCAGGCGCGCAGCGGCACCCGGATCTTCCATTGAGAAAGCCAGAATGGTCGGACCAACCAGCGCCGGATCAATGCACTCGAACTCGGTACCACGAATCGCGATCTTTGCCAGGTTGTTACGAACAACCTTCAGACGCACGTTTTCGGCACGAGCCTTGGCACGCAGCGCCGTCATGTCACCTGAGGTGACACCACGGTAGTCAGCCAAAACCACAGACAGAGCAGTACCAGCAGTCTCGTTGACTTCAGCGACGATCGCTTTCTTGTCTTCGAGTCTAATTGCCACTGGTTTTCTCCTCGATTTCGCCGGCTTATGCCAGCAAACCCATCTATGTCCCTCGCGGGACGCCTAACGGTGTTTGGGTTCAGAGAGAACGTCGTCACACCGTCTGCGCAGGCGTTGCTTTAACCCTTGAGGCGCCCTTCAAGAGGGCGCTGCGGGGGCCTGCGGTCTTTGACAGCCTTGGCTTCCGCCCAGACTACAAAGTAACTACCGTTCAGAGCCTCAGATGCTCAGAGTACCCTGATCGATAGTCAGGCCAGGACCCATCGTGGAAGAGATGGTGATCTTCTTCAGATACACACCCTTCGACGATGCAGGCTTGGCCTTTTTCAGATCTGCCACCAGAGCTTCAAGGTTTTCCTTGATGTTCTGCGCAGAGAATTCAACGTTACCCAGCGGAGCGTGGATAATGCCGTTTTTATCAGTACGGTAACGAACCTGACCGGCTTTGGCGTTCTTGACCGCAGTCTCAACGTCTGCAGTTACAGTACCAACCTTCGGGTTCGGCATCAGGCCGCGGGGACCAAGGATCTGGCCCAGTTGACCAACCACACGCATGGCATCCGGAGTGGCAATAACCACGTCGAAGTCCATATTGCCTTTCTTTACTTCGTCAGCCAGATCGTCCATACCTACCACGTCTGCACCGGCAGCAGTGGCTTTCTCGGCATTGGCACCCTGAGTGAACACAGCTACACGAACAGTCTTGCCAGTACCGTGCGGCAGAACAGTGCTGCTACGTACGACCTGGTCAGATTTACGCGCATCAACACCAAGGTTAACGGCTACGTCTACAGACTCTTTGAACTTGACGTTCTGGCCCAGCTCGGCCAACAGTGCTACCGCTTCATCAACGGAGTAGGCACGGGTAGAGTCTACTTTTTCACGAATCAGCTTCTGACGCTTGCTCAGCTTTGCCATCTTACAGACCCTCCACGTTCAGGCCCATGCTGCGGGCAGTTCCGGCAATGGTACGAACCGCTGCTTCCATATCGGCAGCAGTCAGATCCGGCTCTTTGGTCTTGGCAATTTCTTCCAGCTGAGCACGGGTTACCGTACCCACTTTGTCCGTGTTCGGACGACCGGAACCGCTCTTGATGCCAGCCGCTTTTTTCAGCAGCACCGGCGCCGGCGGGGTCTTGGTAATAAAGGTAAAGCTGCGATCACTGTATACAGTGATGACAGTCGGAATCGGCAAGCCCGGCTCCATGCCTTGAGTCTTGGCATTGAAGGCCTTACAGAATTCCATGATGTTTACGCCGCGCTGACCCAGGGCCGGACCAACGGGGGGACTCGGGTTGGCCTGACCGGCAGCAACCTGAAGCTTGATATACGCTTCAATTTTCTTTGCCATGATAGTTCTCCTGTGGGTTCTGACGCCTTTCGGCTCCCCGTTTATATAACTGCCTTCAGCAGACACAAAAAGCCCGCGTCGCCGTGGCGCGCGAGCTCTCAGGTTTTCAGGCTACGCTCAGTCTTTCTCGACCTGACCAAACTCCAGCTCTACCGGAGTTGAACGGCCAAAGATCAGGACCGCAACCTTAACTCGACTCTTCTCGTAGTCGACTTCCTCAACAACGCCATTGAAGTCTGCAAACGGACCTTCAACAACGCGCACAATCTCACCCGGCTCGAACAAGGTCTTCGGCTTGGGCTTGTCAGCACCGCTTTCTACACGACGCAGGATTGCTTCTGCCTCGCGCTCGGTAATGGGCGCCGGCTTGTCCTTGGTACCACCAATGAAACCGAGTACCCGAGGAGTATTCTTGACAAGATGCCATGAGGCATCATCCATTTCCATCTGGACCAATACGTACCCGGGATAGAACTTGCGCTCGCTCTTGCGCTTCTTGCCATCGCGCATTTCGACGACTTCCTCGGTCGGAACCAGGATCTCGCCAAACTTGTCTTCCATGCCTTCGAGCGCCACACGCTCCTTCAGAGTGCGCATCACGTGCTTTTCAAAGCCAGAATACGCATGAACGACGTACCAGCGTTTAGCCATTGCCCACTCCCGTTAGCCGATGAAGCCGGCGACCAGCCAGCTGATCAGCGAATCCATACCCCACAACATCAGAGCCACAACCAGCACAAACACCACAACAATAATCGTGGTCTGAACCAGCTCAGGCCTGGTGGGCCAAACGACTTTCCGGATCTCTACGCGTGCTTCCTTCAACAGGGTGGCAAAACGACGGCCACGCTCGGTCTGCAGCGCAACAAATGCAGCAACAAGACCCAGCCCAACAAGAGCCAGAACCCGATACAGCACAGACTCGGCACTGAAATACTGATTACCAACTACACCAACGGCAATCAGAACAAAAACAACCAGCCATTTCAGAGCATCGAAACGGCTGGTCGACTGAACGGCTTTTGACTCCATAGGAATCAGCTTATGTATCCGGATGTTGAAAAATGGCAGGCCAGGAGGGAATCGAACCCCCAACCTGCGGTTTTGGAGACCGCTGCTCTGCCAATTGAGCTACTGGCCTGCACCGAAACAACTCAGCGCAACAACAAACGAGTAACCCGAAGGTTACTCGATGATCTTGGCGACCACGCCGGCACCAACGGTACGACCACCTTCGCGAATCGCGAAGCGCAAGCCATCTTCCATGGCGATCGG
>NZ_AXCB01000008.1:0-98851 GCF_000475375.1 Marinobacter sp. EVN1 | reverse complement strand
TTTTGCCGTTTAAACCCAAGATGGGCAAATATCAGCAGTTATTCAGACCTTCCCTAGCCTCTTAATGTTAAATTTTTGCCGAAACCCACGCCATGGCGCTTCCCCATTTTACCAGCCACCTCATGAACCTGCGGTGGCCACACCGTGTCCTGGTGGTGACTTCTCTGTCCGTGATCGCCGCCGGAATGATCGCCCCCCCATTGTTCATGTTATTTGGCGGCACCTTGGGCCCGTCAATCCTGGCCACTGCCCTAATCACCGCGGTCTTGGTCGCGTCGCCGGTGGTGTACATCCTAGTGATGGTCGGGAAAATCGCCCAAGAGGCCACGCGCGTCGCTGCGCGTCGTAACGAGATTTTTCAGTCTCTGCTGGAGAGTAGTGCGGTCATGCAGAAAAACGACCGAGTTTCGGCACTGCTGGACGACATGTTGGTGCGACTGCATCAGCTGTGGCCCGACAATCATTTCAGCATCGTTTGGGGCAGCGGCCGGTCGACTATGGTGCGTTTTTTTTCCTCTCACGGCATTTCCAAAGAGGAAAAGCGCATCCTGATTCACAACAATCATCGACTCCTAGAATCAGGCCAGGCCGAGGTGGTGGTGCAGCTCAAGCGGGTATGTGGGAACGAGGGTCGGCACTGGCAATTCTTGCCCCTGCATGGCCGCAAGGGCTTGGTGATCGGCACGCTGGCTGTAAAGGGGCTGTGCCTGTCACGAGCCGACGAAGAAATCATCTCCCTCTTCCTGGATCAGTCGGCGGCGGCCATCCAAAATAGGCTGCTGACTATCGAACTGGAAAAACTTGCCAACATCGACAGTCTTACCGGTGTCTATAACCACAACTATTTCAATAAAGAACTGGAACGCCAGATCGAACTCAAGGAAGGCAATCAGGGTATTGATTTCTCACTTCTGGTGGTGGACGTCAACGGACTCAAGGGGCTGAATGACAACCTCGGACACTTGGCCGGGAATCGCCTGATCAGCGCCGTTGCCGACCTGCTGCTATCGAGTTGTCGTGAAGAGGACTGCGTGGCGCGCATCGGCGGCGATGAATTCGCGGTGATCTGTCCAGGAACCAGACTGGACCAGACACAATGCCTGCTGGAACGGATCAGTCGGTGCAGCCAAGCACAAATACTGGATTTCGACGATCACGAGGACGAGGACTTTCGCCGCGTCCCGATCCAGTTCAGCATCGGCGTGGCCTCTTCTTCGGAAATCCTGAATGCTCGTTCCGTGTTAGGCTTGGCGGATAAACGCATGTACGAGAACAAACGGGCCTTTTATGATAATCCCACCGAAAAACAGCGGTGATCAAAAGTAGACTTTTCCGTAAGCTACACGCAGGGAGATTCTGCATCAAGAAGTCACGTTTTTCCGACAGCCAGTTCCTGTCGATACTCAAGCAAGCCGAGAACGGCGTACCGGTTCCGGAGCTTTGCCGTGAGCACGGCGTGAGCAGCGCCAGCTTTTAAATGGCGCGCCAAATTCGGCGGTATGGATGCGTCCATGATGGCCCGCTTGAAGGAGCTGGAGGACGAGAACCGTCGGCTCAAAAAAATGTACGCCGAGGAGCGGCTTAAGTCGGACATTCTCAAGGAAGCCATCGAAAAAAAGTGGTAAAGCCGTCTCGTCGTCGTGAGATGGCGCAGAAAGCCGTCAATGAGAAGCGTGTTAGCATTCGCCTGGCGTGTTGGATGTTCAGCATCAGTGAAACCTGTTACCGCTACCAGGCTAAGCTCAGCGACGAGAACGCAGAGATTGCCGACTGGCTGATCCGATTGACCCATAACCAGAAAAATTGGGGCTTCGGGTTGTGTTTTTTGCATCTGCGTAACGTTAAGGGTTTTGGCTGGAACCACAAAAGGGTGTACCGGATTTACCGGGAGCTGGAACTGAACCTGCGTATCAAGCCCAAGAAGCGTCTGGTCCGTGAAAAGCCGGAGCCTTTGGCCGTGCCGGAAACGATCAACGACAGTTGGTCGATGGACTTCATGCACGACCAGCTCAATGACGGACGCAGTTACCGGCTGCTGAATGTAATTGATGACTTCAACCGCGAAGGCCTTGGCATCGAGGTGGACTTCTCGCTGCCGGCAGAGCGTGTTATCCGATCACTCGACCAGATCATCGAATGGCGAGGCAAGCCGCGCTCCATTCGCTGTGACAACGGCCCAGAGTACATCAGCGGCAAGCTGTCAGCCTGGGCCGAGAACCGAGAGATCAAGCTGGCGTTTATCCAGCCTGGCAAACCCCAGCAGAATGCCTATATCGAACGTTACAACCGAACCGTGCGTTACGACTGGCTGGCACAGTATCTGTTCGACAGCACCGAAGAAGTCCAGGATTATGCCACTCGTTGGCTCTGGCACTACAATCATGAACGACCCAATATGGGACTTGGAGGGATTACCCCTCAACAGAAGTTGGCCATGATGGCCTGAGGTCTACTTTTGAACCCCGTTAAAAATGGGGGGATTACCAGGGCAATGGCCACCAGCACGGAAAAGCCGGCGATGAGCCGGGCGCGGATGGTTAGGTTGGCGAAAAAGTGCTTCATGGATGACCTCCGTATTCGATGCTAAGCAGTTAGGCCGCAAACAGTCATTCTACGACGAAGTTGACCTGCTTCACGTCACGGAGCGGGCCTTAACTCAGGCGGGACGGGATACTATGCGGTTAATAAGGCGATGGCTTCATGCAGGCTCTTCAAAATACCTCGGGAATAATGATCAATTAAAAAAGGCACATTATTGTCATTGAAGTTGATATAAGAACCGCGGATAAACATCCACTTGGTCTGGACACTGTCTATGGCCTTTTTCAGTTCCCCACTGGAGGGGGTCTTCACAAGCTTTTCAACCAATTGATCAAATTGTTTTGCCTGTTGATCAAGGGCCAGCTCCGAATCGGCGCCCTGAAAGCTTTCGGCAACGGAAGAGTTTGAGCGTGCGGAGTATTTAGACATCATCCGCGCCATCATGACCGCTGCAGAACGTGCAATCTCGACCCTTTCGTCGGGGTTGGCCCCCACGCCCTCACGAGCAAGATCGTACAGTTCTGATGAAATCGTGCTCAGAGTGACTGTTTGGTCGGCCATTTCCGAAAGGAGTCTCAAGTCCGGGTAACCACGCTGGCGCACATCATTGATGTTCTGGCGCATGAGTTCTTTGAACTTGTCGAATTCAGTGACGAGTTGCTGGGTCTGCTCCTCGCTCAAGGCGCTGGACTTGTCTTCAGCAATGGCATTCATCGCACTGTTGGCATTGTTGATTGCTGCAACTATTTCGTTCAGAGTGGTTTTATCACCGCTGGCGCTGTACTGATAATAGGCGCTAAGGGCAATAAAGTTAATAATACGGAAGTCGTGGAGTTGTGACAGAAATCGAGTTTCGTCAGCCTTCACTGTCAGGGAGACGAAAATCAGCGCAATAAGGCCGGCAGTGAGCGACCGGGTTTGGGTTCGAGCGTCTTTCATCGGATGAAAATCTCCTTAATTACAGTTATATTTTTGTATCCAGATCAGTCCGTTGGCGCGACTCGCTAAATTCCGATTCGCGAATCTGCGCTTCCCGAGACGACCTCGCTTCTGATGTTGTCAAAAAGCTCGAAGCCTTGTACGGTGAAGACCCGGACGGCCGCGAGGACGACTGACGCCGCTGGACGAACCGAACGTGCACGGCTCCTGGAGCTGTTTGATGAAGCCTTTGCCGGTGGTGCAGCCCGATACAAGGTCGCAGAGCTAACAGATATCAGCGAGTGCACATTGAAGCGCTGGCGAAGCTCTGACGGTCGGGTTGCTTTTCCGCACATTCCAATCGGCAAACTCCTTTTCGCGCTTCTTTAGTGTCTTTGCAGCCTTTCGGACAATCGCGGCTCTTTCACTAAATGGTATTGCAGCCCACTTCTTTTGTGCTCTCTCGGCCACCTGCGCAGCAGCGACAACATCCTCGCCATTTGCGATGCCCGGAACACTAAGACGATCGCCATTGGACGGATCGATAACATTGGAAACGCCACCCCCTGCCTCTACCCAACCAGAACTAAATATTTTTCCAGCCCAAATATGGACCTCTTTCCTTTCTCGCTGCATCACGCCTCAGGGAATTACTATCCGGTCAGTCCAATCTATATCCTAGACGTGAAAAGCCTGCAATGGTGGAGCTTTGGGCGATATAATGGCACTTCGCACCTATTCACCCAGTCAGTGCTCTCAACTCATGCGTACTTTTACTCGCCAACATTCCCTGGCGGAGCAACTGGTTCTTGCTATTGCTTTGAGCCCCCACTGGCCTTAAACCACTCGAGCAGATCCTTCAGCTCGGCGGCAGTCCTTGCAAGCTGATCTGCCGCCGTATTGATCTGCTGACTGGACTGCTCTGTGTTCGAGGTAATCTGGCTTATACGACTGACCTGGTCCAGTATCAGATGGGCCCGCTTGGCATTTTCCTGGAGAGTTTTTGCGATGTCTTCGTTGTGTGAACGACCGTCACTGGATGAAGCAATGATACCTTGAAACGCCTGTTCCAGCTCTTGAGTGACATCCAGTGCCTCACGGACTTCCGATTGACAGAGTTCCATGGATGTTGTGGCCTGAGAAACCTGCGTCTCGATCGTTTCCAGAGCTTTGGCGGCGTCCTGCGTGGCCTCCTGGGTTCGTGTTGATAACGCCCGCACCTCATCGGCAACCACTGAGAAGCCCCGGCCGTGCTCTCCGGCCCTGGCCGCCTCGATGGCCGCATTCAGTGCCAGCAGATTGGTCTGTTCGGCAATGGCCTGGATTGTGTTGACCACTTCGTGGACACGCGCGCTGGCCTGGGAGAGAGCTTCCGTTGTCTGCGAGGACTGGCTCACCGCCTGTTCTATGCGGCTCATTCCCGCTACCGCCCGGCTGACGCTGTCCCCGCCTGCTCTGGCCAGCGTTTCAGTCCGCATCGATACGTCTCGGGTTTCCCTGGCTTTGTCAGCGACGGTTGCTTCGCTGTCCGACATCTGCTGAACGGAGCCGTTGACCGCTTCGATCCCCCGCGACTGATCCTCGGCGCCCTGAAGCAGGCCGTCTGTCGTTGCCGACAGCTCTTCGGCACTGCTGGCCAGGGTCTGGGAGATGGTATGGCTTTCGCTGACCACACGGCTCAGCTGTTGCTGGAGACAGTTGGTCGCCTCTAGGATCTGCCCCATTTCTCCAGGTGCAGTGTACTGCCTCGAGTCGAGATGACCCTCGGCAAGGCTCTGAATCGTCTCCACCGCCTGATTTACCGAGCGGTTCATGGGACGGACAACCAGCCACGCCACGATACTGAGTACCAGCATCCCCAGGATCAATACGGCAAAGAGAACTGTCGTGGCCAGGGAAATCGCGAACTGCGAGAGATTTCCCGTAAGTTCCGAGAACTGATGCGCCACTTCGTTGACCTGTCTTTCTTTGGCATCGATTTCCTGGATGATCTCCTCCCGCTGCGAGGGATCGGCGGCGTTCCTGAGTTCGGCCGCCAGAGCGAGTATCTGCTCCGATATCTCGGAGGCTTCGCCCGACAGGGAAACCAGACGCTGGGCGATTGGGTTACTCTTCAGGATCCTGAGCCGCAGAATTAGGGCGCGGGCCTGGTCAGGGTACCTCACTTCCTGGAACGTTTGTTGTATCTTTCGTGCGAACTCCGAGGTGCTGCTGGTTTCAAGGAGTTCCGGCGTCGCCGAGAACAAAGCGCTGTAGGCCAGCGCGCGTCTGAGACGATCCTCGAATTTCTGGTAGTCACTCTCATTGTTGGTATTGACGTACTGGTGCAGACTGGAACTCGCCCTGAACACGTTAACCGTATGGGTTCGTTCAGCCCTCGAGATCAAAGTCACCACATCGAGCGTGTTGAACACAAAGAACGACACCGAGCCAGCCAACAGGGTCACCACGACGCCCAGTCCGACAAGGAAATAGACCCGGTGCCGTATCAGTCCGAACCATTGCTTTATAGAGTCAATCATGGGTAACGGTTCTGTTAGTTGATTAAAGAAAACGTCTGCAATCGGAGGTGTTACCACCTGATGCGTATCAACCTCTCGCTCGCATCGACCGATCGCAGGGAAACTTTAGCGGCAAGACCCACCCCAGATTCTTTACTTAGAAGTGGTATGCGACACCGATACCCACGATAGTGGGGTTTACTCTCACTTTCGCCTGAACAGGGGCAGGGCCCAAGTTACCGGTGATATCTGCCTTAAAAGGCGCATATCTTACATCAAAATTTGCCGACCAGTTATTATGCATCTTCCAGCGAAAACCAGCTTGAACGGCAGGGGCCCAAGTATCTTCAACATCAAAGTCGGTTAGTGCGCGATCCTTCTCATCTAAAAAGAGAATCCGTCCTACACCCGCTCCAAAGTACGGAGAGAAGTTGCTACCCGTTAAGACATGATACTGAAGCGAAAGAATTACCGGACCATAATCTGTTTGACCAAGAAAAAGACCGGAGAGAGACTCTTCGCCCTGGAGGTCCGCACTAGCGGGAATGCCGCCAAAAATGTTAAATGCCAGCTGATTACTCAGAAAATACGACACGTCGAATGAAACGGTCGTATCGTTGTTAATAGACAGGTTGGAATTTGGAACGGGGGCACCCCCCGCAGAGGCTGATCGCAAATCTTCATCGGTTAAAACTCTAGTGGCATTCAGTCCAACCACCCAGTCGCCTCTACTGTAAACCGGCTCAGATTGAGCGTTGGCCAGGCTCGCAGCAAGTGAAAGTAAAAGGAACGCCACTAACGAGACTTTACTAATTATTTTAGGTTTCATTTTTTTATTATCCTTTTTGGTATTAAAACAAATTGGCTTTAGGTAAAACTGCAATTTTTCGTAACACAAATGCCACTCATTGATGCTAGCTTGCCGGTTTATTGACTAATACTTCCCCATACTCAGAACGCAGCTTGTTTTTTAATACTTTCCCCGTGGCATTGCGTGGCAATCCTTCCACAAAGATCGCGCGATCCGGGATCTGCCACTTGGCGACTTTCCCCTGATAATGAGCAAGAAGTTCCTCCTCAGTAATATTTGCGTCGGGTATTTTTACTGCCAACAGGATCGGTCGTTCGTCCCATTTATCATGGGAGGCCGCCACTACGGCAGCTTCATTGATGGCAGAATGGCCCATTGCGATTCCCTCCAATTCGACTGTAGATATCCATTCACCACCAGATTTAATAATATCTTTTGAGCGGTCACGTATTGTCATAAATCCATCATCATTGATCGAAGCAACATCACCTGTCTCGAACCAACCGTCTTCCTCAAGAGTCTGATTTGGTTCAACACCGAAGTAATCGGCTACCACCCAATGACCACGGATGCGGAGATTTCCCTGAGCAATGCCATCTTCGGGCAGTTGATGACCGTCTTCTCCTACAATTTTGAGCTGCACCCCGTAGGGAGGCCGTCCCTGGCTTTCACGGATTTTGTTTCTTCCTTCCTCCGAAAGAGTATTGTGTTTCGACAGCAGTGCGTTGACGGTTCCGATCGGTGATGTTTCTGTCATTCCCCATGCATGGACAACTTCTACGCCATACTTACCACGAAACTCCGACATCATTGAGGGCGGACAAGCGCTACCCCCTATCACCGTCCGTTTAAGCGACTGTGCCGAGGAGCCAAGCTCGTCCAAAGCCGAGAGAAGTCCCTGCCAAATCGTAGGCACACCCAGCGCAATCGTTACGCTTTCTGAATCGATCAGCTTGACCAAACTTTGCCCATCCAGGCCAGGACCAGGCAACACCAGTTTGGCTCCAACCATCGCCGTAATGTAGGGTACCCCCCACGCATTTACGTGAAACATAGGAACAACCGGCATCACCACGTCCCGTGCCGATAAATTCAGTGCGTCGGGTTGAGCAGCTACCAGCGCGTGCAGAACGGTGGAGCGGTGTGAATAGAGCACCCCTTTGGGATTTCCGGTGGTGCCCGATGTATAGCAGAGGCTTGAGGCCTGGTTTTCGGCGATTTCAGGCCAATTCGCGTTAGGCGTTCCTCGCTGGAGAAACTCTTCATAAAACAACAAGCCTGGAAATTGCGCTGCAATTTCTTCGTCCGGTTCGGACATCAATACAAATTTCTCAACCGTCTCCAGTCGGTCTCGGATATTTGAAACAATGGTAAGGAACGTTTTGTCAAAGAATATGACTTTGTCTTGAGCATTGTTGATAACGTAAACGAGTTGTTCTGGAAACAGTCGCGGGTTAATGGTGTGACACACCATCCCGCCACCAGAGATGCCAAGATAACATTCCAGGTGCCCCACGTTATTCCAACAAATGGTCGCGCACCGATCCCCCTGGACATAGCCTGCCGTTCGAAGCGCTGACGCAAGTTGTCGCGACCGCTCCGAAACAGTTGCCCAGTCAGATCGACTGGGATTTCCATCCGTTCCTATCGACACAATCTCAGCGTCTCCATGGTAGCGAGCAGCATGGTCGATCAAGGAATTCACGGTGAGCTCCATGTTCATCATTTGGCCAAGCACGTTTATCTCCTGTCGTTTTTGTAGTTGGTTGACGCGAGTATCTGGCGTCATTAAGGTCCAATGTAGAAGGCATAATCCGGGTTTGAACCTAAACATTTCCCAAGAGGATGTCGGCTGCATTTTCGGCAATCATCATGGTGGGTGCGTTGGTGTTACCGGCAACCAAACTGGGCATTATCGAGGCATCGACAACTCTTAGCCCTTCAATCCCTCTGACTTTTAATTCCGGATCAACGACTGAATCCGGATCCGCGCCCATACGACAAGTGCCAACGGGGTGGTAAATAGTCTCTGCATTTTCCCGGATAAAGTCCGCAATCTGATCGTCCGAGGACACAGAGTTTCCGGGCATGACTTCTCGCTTACTATGCAAAGCCATTGTCGGTGCCGCGAGTACTCGTCGCCCGAATTTAACGGCGGAAATCATTGTCTTGATGTCTTCGGGGTCACTCAGATAATTGGGCTGAATCAACGGATCGGCTAATGGATCAGGGCTTTTCAGTCCAATAAAACCCCGGCTTTTGGGCAGCAGATCGCAAATGTGTAAGGTGTAGCCATACCCGGTCATCACTTTTCGCCCATGATCCTTCAAAAAAGTTGGCAAAAAATGGAATTGCACATTCGGTCGTTCACACGAAGGGCTGGATTTAACAAAGCCTCCTGCCTCGGCTACATTACTGGTGAGAAACCCGCGTCGCGCAAAAATATAGGAAAAAAGTGCGCTCACTCCCCGAAGCAGGAAGCTGGGGGCAACACCAATAGGCAAACGTGAGTTCGCCGCGTGCATCAGCGTAATATCCAAATGATCGACCAGATTCTTGCCCACCTCAGGAAGGTGATGGACCAGAGGGATTCCGTGTTTCCGAAGCTCTTCGCGATCACCGATTCCGGAAAGCAAAAGTAGCTGTGGTGAATTAACCGCCCCGCCGGACAAAATGACTTCACCGCCATTATTGAGTCTGAGCTGGCGATATTCGCCCCCTTGGTTCAGTGTCACCCCAACCGCCCGCTGGCCATCCATTACCACCCGGGTTACCCGAGCGTCCGTTAGCACATCGAGGTTAGGCCGTTTCTCTGCGCCACGCAGAAACGCCTGCGCCGAACTCCAGCGCCGACCATTTTTTTGTGTCACCTGGTAGGGGCCCAGTCCCTCTTGCGTTTCGCCATTGAAATCCGTGTTCACCGGGACATCCACATGGGGAGCGGCGCGAACAAAATCCCGACTCAACGGATTGACCGATCTGAGATCGCTTACGCTGAGTTCACCGCCCTTGCCATGGTAAGAATCCGGGCCGAAACGTTCGTTATCTTCCAGCCGACGAAACAATGTTAATGCGCGGTCCCATCCCCAAAGGTCGGTCCCGGCAGCTTGCCCCCAGCGTTCATAATCGGCTTTGTGGCCTCTGATATAGACCATGGCGTTGATAGAAGAGGAGCCGCCAAGTGTCTTTCCCCGCGGCCAGAACAGTCGACGCCCCTTGAGGTGTTCTTGAGGTTCGGTTTCGAAAGCCCAATTCAGCTTCTTGCTATTGGCAAGAAGTGCAATGCCTATGGGCATATGTATGAGCGGGTTCTTATCCCCAGGCCCCGCTTCAAGCAACGCCACTCGCTTCGAAGGATCTGCAGTAAGCCGGTTAGCCAATAAACAGCCAGCTGATCCCGCACCAACAATAATGTAATCGTACATAATACCTCTCTTGTTATTTGATTATGCTCAGCCCAAAATACGAACAGCAGCATCTATGAGCCGCCGGACCCAGCGTGTATAGGGAGGAAAAAGAAGGTGGATAAGAGAATGCTTATCCTCCATCAACGCCTTTTCATGCGAAAAAGCGCGGAAACCGTATTCACCGTGTGCCGCCCCTATCCCGGAATTATTCACTCCACCAAAAGGCAGGTCCGGATGTAGAAAATGCACGACTGTAAGGTTGACCCCTACAGCGCCGGAACTTGTTCGTTCGATAATACTCCTGGCAAAAGACTTGTTTTTGTCGAATATGTAAAGCGCAAGCGGTTTAGGGTTATCGTTGATTTTCTTGATAACCAGATCAATATCGTCGAATTCAATAACGGGTAAGATCGGGCCGAATAACTCCTCACGTGAAATATCCATGTCGCTCGATACATTTGAAATCAACGTCGGAGCAATAAAATTCTCTTCAGCATCTGTAACACCGCCTTCAAAGACTCTTGCACCTTTGTTTTTGGCATCATCTATCAGGTTTGAAACTCGCTGGAAATGACGTCGATTTACAATCCGGCAATAGTCGGCGGTCGATTTCTGGGCTTCTGGTGTTTTTCCATAGACTCGCCCAATTTCCGTTTTAAGTGCTTCATTGAATTGATCTGCGATATTAACGTGCACAAAAACATGATCTGGGGCGATGCAGGTCTGGCCATTATTGGCAAACTTCCCCCAGACAATGTATCGGGCAGCCTTCTTGATGTTGGCATCCGGGCCTACGATGGTCGGGGATTTCCCGCCCAGCTCCAGTGTCACTGAGGAAAGGTTCCTGGCAGCAGCCTCCATGACCAGCTTGCCTACCGCAGGGCTACCAGTGAAGAATATGTGGTCGAAGGGCAGGGCCAACAGTTTCTGGGCTACAGCGGCATCGCCTTCAATCACCGAAACAAGATCGGGGGGGAAGGTTTCGGCGACAATGTTGGCAATCACCTTTGAGGTGTGGGGTGTCATTTCCGAGGGTTTGATGATAGCTCCGTTCCCCGCAGCCAACGCTGAGACGAGAGGTCCGAGCGCAAGATTGAGAGGATAATTCCATGGCGCGATAATTAAACACACACCCTTTGGCTCTGGCCGAACATAAGACCTCGTACCCCAAACACCAATGGATGCAGCCACTCGCTTCGGACGCATCCATTTACGCAAGTGTTTTTTAGTGTGTCGAATTTCCTGAAGCACCGGCAGGAGTTCAGTTAATTTGACTTCTGGAGCGGGTTTTCGAAAGTCCGCCGCGCAAGCCGCAATGATGTTTGATTCGTAGCGTTTAATTGAATCCCGCAGCTGGTCGAGCTGCGCTATTCGAGCCTCTAAGGTAAAACTTCCGCGACGCGCAAGTTGTGCCCGCTTTAGGGCCGCGAACGTTGAATCAATCGTATCGCTGGTTGACACATTGGGCAGCCCAACCTCCGCCAGACTAGCAATCTGCATTATAAAATCACCTCTTTCCGAACGAGACTGTTGTTATTTTAAATCGGATTATTAGTCTTCATAGAGGACATAGTCCTCTTTTGTGGCACCACAGTCCGGACAGCACCAATCGTCTGGAATATCTTCAAAACGTGTGCCGGCAGGGAAGCCTTCGGCTTCATCTCCGAGAGCTTCATCGTAGATATGGCCGCAAGTGATGCAGACCCACTTCCGATAGGTATCTTTTTGAGTCGAGTCTTTGGGCGATTTTGAAGAGGTAGGCTTCGGTTTCGCTTTGGGCTTTGTTTTATTTTTAGCTGAAGGAGTAGATGCGTCCGTTGCTTTCTGCGATGCTCCCTCGGTCTTAGCTTGGCTGGCAGTACGGACCGCTATATTGGTTGCGGACACCGAAAGTTCCGGGTTCGCTTCTTGAAGCGCAACGAAGTCAACCTTATCCCTGACGGCACAGTCTGGACAGGACCAGTCTTCAGGAATTTTTTCCCATGTCGTTCCTGCAGGAAAGCCTTCGTGCGGATCACCAACCACTTCGTCGTATACATAACCACAATCAGGGCATTGATATTTAGCCATTTAGAGCACCTTTCAAACGATATTATTGTCTTTGTTTTGGTAGCGCCCGACGCGCACCCTCTTTCAGGTGCACGTCAGAGGCTCTTTTTCTGCAACGTAAATAAAGTAAACGAGGTATATAAGTTCCGATTAGCCGATCATTTAGCCGCGGCGGTATCGACTGATTCAGAATCAGTCCCACCAAATTTACGCTCATAGAATTCACGCTTGCCGGGTTGAATCTGAATCTTATCGAGATCTCCTTTAGCCCAATCCAGCACCCGGTGGTCCATTATCGAACGAAACCATGAGGGAAACATTGCGGCCAGGAACATCCCGGGATATCCCGATGGTAAGGAAGGCAGGTCTTTGAAGTCGCGAAGCGATTGATAGGACCTTGTAGGATGGGCGTGATGGTCGGAATGTCGTTGCAAATGAAACAGAATCAGGTTCGACATAATATGGTTTGAGTTCCATGAGTGGTGCGGTTGTTGACGCTCATAACGTCCATCCGACATCTTCTCGCGCAGCAATCCGTAATGCTCAATGTAGTTGGCGCTGGTCAGCTGCCACCAGCCAAAGGCCATCTGGATGGGCAGGAAGATCAGCATTAACGGACCAAAAAACGCCAGCAATGCGGCATACAGCACAACCGTCAGAATCATCGGCTGAAGTACTTCGTTCTCCAGGCTCCAGACACTCTTTCCGCAACGGCTGAGGCGCTGTTCCTCCAGAGCCCATGCCCGCTTGAAAGCACCGGGAATTTCACGCAGTGAGAATGAGTAAATGGACTCACCCATGCGGGATGTCGCCGGGTCCATCGGCGTTGCCACATCACGATGATGCCCCTTGTTGTGCTCAATGAAGAAATGACCATATCCGACCACGGCGAGTACAAGTTTGGCCATCCAGCGGTCAAACGTTTCTTTTTTATGGCCGAGTTCGTGGCCTGTGTTCAGAGCCAGACCATTCACGATTCCCAGGGACAGGGCCAATGCGAGGAATTCAAAAACATTCATTGAATGCGTGGCGACCCACCAGCAACTGACAATCAGGGATGCGTAGTGAACGGGCACGGTCAGGTAGGTCAGCACCCGATAGTAACGGTCCTGTTCAAGCCGGGGCACGGCCGACTCGGGTGGATTGGAACGATCCTCTCCGAACATGGCATCAATCAAGGGAACTGCGCCATACCAAAGGACCAACACCAATCCGTACCAGATACTCCATCCAGTCTGGGATACCAGGTAAAGACCAATAAGAGGCGTCGCTGGCCACAGCACAGAAAGGACCCACAGGTGGCGCTTTCTGTCCACATAACCTTCGGCATCAGGCTCTTTCTGAAGAGACTCTGTTGTTAAGACATTTTCTGACATTGACATTAGGATCACCTTGTTGTTATCAGATTCATCATTTTCTACATCTTGTTTTGCATCGCGCGAACACCGAATCATTCAGGTGAACGGGCTGGTTGCGCACGCTTACAGGATTTGCCAGAACTAGAAGTCAAGCAACTACCCGAACGGGTAGGTTTGGTGCCAGATATCTGCCAATATGCTTCATCCCGTAGCGCGCTCACGTTTCGTTACGATCGCTTAAGTCCGACAGGCTAACGCTATCCATGGGCTTGCAGGGTTCACAGCCTCCTCGTTCAAGGCAAGTTTTGGGTATCACTCTGCTCGGTCGTCAAGATAAGGCCTGTGGACTGCTCACCAAGGACTTCAGTTCGATATCCGGATCCCTCAGCATTTCAGGATTGACCTTCCTGCGTTGTTGAACGAGTGTCTTGCCGACCATAAAAGCGATGGGCAGGTTGACCGCGTCAACAGCAATGACACAACCGTCGCGGAGATAGAACACCGCAAATCCCTTATCCTTGTCGGGGCTGCCGCGAACCACACGCTGATCATGACTCTGGGATAAGCCCACCATCTGCAGGCGCACGTCATACTGGTTCGACCAGAACCATGGAGCGCTATTATAGGGCTTCTCCTCGCCCATCAGGGTCGCCGCCGCTGTCCGGGCCTGATCAACCGCGTTGGCGACGGACTCGAGGCGTTGCATCTTCTCGAAGAAAAGATTCCGGTGGCGCGTGCAGTCGCCGATCGCCAGAATGGCGGGATCTTCTGTGCGGGTAAACTCGTCAACAATAATACCGTCGTCACAGGGCAGGCCGGCGGCCTCTGCCAGGGCGGTTTCCGGCACGACACCAACTGAAACGAGCACGATGTCGGCCGGTACAGTACCGCCGTCCGCCAACGTCACGCCAGCCACATGCCCCTGATCGCCCGCTTCGAAACCGGTTACCGCCGTGTTCAGACGCAGATCCACGCCGGCGTTGCTGTGTTTGGTGTAAAAGAACTCGGACATTTCCGGACCCGTCACGCGCTGCATGAGACGCTCGGCGGCTTCGAGCACCGTGACATTAACACCTTTTTTGATCGCGCTGGCTGCCACCTCAAGGCCGATGTAACCCCCACCCACGATGACCAAGCGCTTCCCCGGAACCAGTTGTTCACGCAGGGCATCCGAGTCAGCTATGTCATGCAGGTAATGAATGCCCTTCAAGTCAGCCCCGGGTGCGTTCAGGTGTCGAACGTGTGACCCCGTGGCCAGGACCAGTCGATCGTATTTCAACGTGCTCTGGTCCGACAAGTTGATGGTCTTGTTGTCCCGATCAATTTGTTCGACACGTACACCTAGCCGCAATTGATGGCCTGCGTTCTCATACACCGAGCGCGGCTTCAGGTACAGAGACTCCTGATCAACCTCTCCTGCCAGGTAGTTCTTGGACAGAGGCGGCCGTTGATAGGGTGGGTGTGGTTCTTCGCCGACCAGAACCACTTCATGTTGATATTTCTTTTGCAGCAAGGTTGTCAGGAGCGCACCTGCTGCGTGCCCGCCGCCAACGATGACTGTCGTCTCTTTCTGTTTGTTTGCCATGGCCTGTATCTTTAGTCTTTGGAGGATTTTGAAGAGGCAGGCTTGGATTTCGCCTCAGGCTTTGTTTTATTCTTAGCTGAAGGGGTGGATGCATCCGTTGCTTTCCGGGATGTTTCGTCGGGCTTGGCCTGGCTGGCAGGGCGGGCCGCTGAGGTGCCGGATTCGGACACCGAAGGGTTGGAGTTGGATTCCTGAAGCGCTACGAAGTCAACCCTATCCCGCACCGCACAGTCCGGACAGGACCAGTCTTCAGGAATTTTTTCCCAGGCCGTTCCGGCAGGAAAGCCTTCGTGCGGATCACCAACCGCTTCGTCGTATACATAACCACAATCCGGGCATTGATATTTAGCCATTTAAAGCACCTTTCAAACGATCTTGTTGTCTTTGTTTTGGTAGCGCCCGATGCGCACCCTCTTTCAGGTGCACGTCAGACGCTCTTTTTCTACAACGTAAGTAAAGTAAACGAGGTATATAAGTTCCGGCTACCCGCTCATTTAGCAGCTGCGGTATTGGCCTGTTGATGGCCCGTCACACCAAATTTATGCTCATAGTACTCACGCTTGCCGGGCTGGATCTGAATCTTGTCGAGATCTCCTTCCGCCCATTCCACCACCCGGTGATCCATTATCGAACGGAACCATGCGGGAACCATTGCCGCAAAGAACATTCCAGGGTAGCCCGAAGGTAAGGAAGGAAGGTCTTTGAAATCGCGAAGCGATTGATAGGCCCTTGTCGGATGGGCGTGATGGTCGGAATGCCTCTGCAGATGAAAGAGAATCAGGTTGGACATGATATGGTTCGAGTTCCATGAGTGGTACGGTTGTTGACGCTCGTAACGTCCATCCGGCATCTTCTTCCGCAGCAGGCCATAATGCTCAATATAGTTGGCGCTGGTCAACTGCCACCAGCCAAAGGCCATCTGGATGGGCAAGAAGATCAGCATTAACGGACCAAAAAACGCCAGCAATGCGGCATACAGCACAACCGTCAGAATCATCGGCTGAAGTACTTCGTTCTCCAGGCTCCAGACACTCTTTCCACAACGACTGAGGCGCTGTTCCTCTAAATCCCATGCCCGCTTGAAAGCACCGGGAATTTCACGCAGTGAGAATGCGTAAATGGACTCGCCCATGCGGGATGTCGCCGGGTCCATCGGCGTAGCCACATCACGGTGATGCCCCTTATTGTGCTCAATGAAGAAATGACCATATCCGACCACGGCGAGGACAAGCTTCGCCATCCAACGGTCAAACGTTTCTTTTTTATGGCCAAGTTCGTGGCCTGTGTTCAGAGCCAGGCCATTCACGATTCCCAGGGAAAGGGCCAATGCCAGAAACTCGAAAACACTCATTGGTTGCGTGGATACCCACCAGGCACTGACAATCAAGGCGGCATAGTGAATAGGAACCGTCAAGTAGGTCAGTACCCGATAGTAACGATCCTGTTCAAGCCGAGGCACAGCCGACTCGGGGGGGTTGGAAAAATCCTCTCCAAACATGGCATCAATCAAGGGAACTGCGCCATACCAAAGGATCAACACCAATCCGTACCAGATGCTCCATCCGGTCTGGGCGACCAGATAAAGGCCTATAAGAGGTGTTGCTGGCCACAGCACAGAAAGGATCCACAGGTGGCGCTTTCTGTCCACATAGTTTTCGGCACCAGGGTCCCTTTGAAGGGACTCTGTTAGTACATTTTCTGACATTGACATCAGGATCACCTTATTGTTTTCAGATTCATCATCTTTTTACGTTTTGTTCTGCATCGCGTACACCGGACCACCAGGATGAGCGGGACGGTTGTGCACAGTGACAGGATTGGCTATAAACTGAGGTCAGACAACTACCCGAACGGGTAGGTTTGGGTCAGAGATCTGTCGATATGCGTCATGCCCTGGCGCGGGCGCGTTCCGGGGTGGCAAAGCAGGAGACTTGACTGTCATGACACGCCATAGCCTGGAAGATTGGTGCAGAAAGATGTCCGCCCGGATGTGGGGTCGTCAGCGTTTCATTACTCAAGGCTGTACAGACCGCCAGCGCCTGAGTGCTTCCGCGGTGCCTGGAGCAAAAGTCGTTCTGTACCGGGCTCCGCCGGGCTACGGAAAATCTGTACAGGTAGCCCTGGCAGCGAACATCCGCGATCCGGAACACGAGAGTGCCGTCTATATCAATAGACGATCGTACCCGGACGCACGGGATGTCACTGACAGCCTGTTTGCGGCGTTGGTTTTATATCAGCTTGAAGGACCTGAATCCCGGGGAGCGCTGAAAAGCGACACCGACACCATCGAAGCGCTTCGGGATGCCTTATTCAATGCAAAAAAGACCATAAGAATTTGCCTTGACGGGCCCGGTGAAGGGGCAGATAACGGGGATCTGATTGAGGATCTGATCTGCGAAACACCGGGCAATGTAAAATTTTTTATTGCGCCTGGCAGCACCGGGGCGTTGCCACGTTTGTCGCTGATGACGGGTGTTGTGACCTATGGTGCTGATGAGCTTGCCTTTACAGAAGAGGAGCTGGAGGAGCTTGGTGAGGTAACGGGTATAGATGGCCTCGAAGCAGGCAACATGATACAAGCCACCGGCGGATGGCCCGCACTCGTCAGGCTGATGTGCCAAACCCCGAACCCGGACCTCCCGCCCGCATCCTGGCCGGAAACCCGCTCGTATTTCAGGGACAATCTCTTGTCCGTGCTACCCGATAATGCGCGAAGGTTTGTTTGCAACGCAGCGATGCTCGAGGAGATCAGCGCTGAATGCTATGACTATGTCTATAAAACGCAACAGGCTGATCAGGAAATTTCGTTTCTTAACGAAAAATTTGCACTTTTAGCCCCCACCGCCTCCTCCGGCAAGCGCCTGACCATGCACCCTGTGCTGAGAGAGTATTTGCGCAGTGTGTTTAGCGCCACTCAACGGGAGCGCCGTTCGTATGTACTGAAACGCGTCGCCTTCTGGCATTGGCGCAGGGGGGAGTACCTCCATTCAATCAACGTCGCCCTGGAAGCCAGTGACCATCGCTGGGCGCGCGTGGTCAGTGACAGCATTATTCTGGACGTGGCGCTCCGGCAAGGTGAAATCGAAGTGCTTCGCACATGGTTTGAAAAGGTGCCGGCCCGCACGATAAAAAAAATCGCTTCCTTAAGCATAGGCTATGCCTGGACTCTGTATTTCAGCCAGCAAGCGCGGCAGGCAGAGGAAATGCTGGCGAGTTCCCGCCATCCGATTTCCAGGGGGCTGGGCAGCCTTGATGAGGAAGGGTGGCGGGAACTGGTTAAGGCAATAGGTAAAGCCACACACGATGAATTGCCGGAGAGTCAGGCGCTCTGTGAAAAGTGGATTGACGCCTTTGGCGATCGCAATATGGTCGGTAAAGGCGCGGCCCTTACATGCCAGGCATTCATTGCCTCCAGCGATCGCCGCTTTGAAGAGTTAGAAGAACTATTGCACAGAGCGGCGGTGGCCAACCAGTCATCCAATCAACTCTACGCGTTTATCTGGCTTAAAACGGCGGAAATCCAGACAGAATTGTTCAAAGGCGACATGGTCCGGGCAATGTACCTGTTGCGTCAGGCGAATAAAACCGCAGAAAAGATTGGCGTACCAAAAAGCTTTTTAAACAAGATGCTTGGTGTTCTTGAGTTACAAATTCTGCTCGAACAGGATCATCACCAGGTTTCCCCGGAATCTGCACAGATATCCTTTGATTTCGCCTTGAATTATGGCGTTACCGACATTCTGTGGGGATGTACACAGACCTGCAGCCGTTTGCTGTACCACCAGGGATTCCGGGACAGAGCCATGGCCCTGTTGGAGCAAGCCCGCCTGGCCGCCAGCGAGCGCGAGCTCCCGCGCCTCAATATCCTGACGAAAGTTCAGCTGGCTGAGTTCACTCTCCTGAACAACGAGGAATTGGAGCCACCGATACTTCCCGATGAATCCGAGCTGACATTTACGCCGAATCAAAACCGGGCCATTCAGGCGCACATTGCTTTAGTGCGCTCAATGTACAGGCTAAGGCTTGGGAAGCAGTTTGGTGTGGCCGGGAACTATGCCAGAGAGGCGCTTCAGGCTGCCAGTGCCATCTCAGATGCCAGAACCAGGGTCGCCGCTCAGTATTGCCAGGCCCTGGCAGCCTTTGCCCTCGGTTCCTCAAAACCGGCGAAGCGCATGATGCTTGATGCCAACCTGCATGCGGAGCATCTGAATTGCCACTTTACACCGCTGTGGATAAAAGAAGCGCTGCTTTCCCTGAGTCCCCTTGCCCGGAATCTTTTTGATGACCTGCCGGACACCGCTGAAGCAGCCACTACAAAGGACCCGGAAGTCCGGGCAGGCGACCTCAGCGCTGCACCGGTACCGGGACATACCGACTCCGTTATCACGGTCAGGCAGATTTCCATACTGAAGTGCATAAGTAATGGAATGACCAACAAAGCGATCGCTGAGCGGCTTCTTGTGACCGAGGATGCTGTCAAATGGCATCTGAAGAAGATTTTCAGCGAACTTGGAGTAACCAACCGGGTTCAGGCGGTCACTGAAGCGCGACTGCGCGGACTCTTATAGTGAGACGTAACCGGTGCTCTGCTGGTTGCGGAGCCGGGGTATGGGCAGGGGTGTATGGGCAGGGGTGTATGGGCAGAGAGTGCCACCTTTTCGCGGCGCTGGCAGGCGGCCCGGCTTCGCCGGGCAAACAAAAAGCCCTGGCTGGTAAGCCAGGGCTTTTTGGGGGTTACTGCTGTGTCGTTGGTGAGAGATAGGTGAGAGAAAGCTTACCTTCAGGGATTTCAAGACGGATGACGGTGTTTGCGTTCAGTCCCAGCAAATCGATGAGCGGGTTACAAAGGTTAGGAACCAGACTGCATATACCACCTACATTGTTCGAGTTGAGCTTAATATCTCCCCGCACTTCAACGTCAATCGGGACCTTCTCGACATTAAGCAGTTGGATCTGTATGCGGCCATCCGGGAGAAAGGTCACAGGCCCTCTCAGCGTCAGGCGGTCACCACCCAGGTCGTGAATGGGATAGCTGCGCAGGTTATGGTCAAGATAGGCCGGGCCAATGCTCGGGTTGAGGTAAGGTGCATCCAGATAGACGTCCAGAATGAGCTCGAAGGTAAACTGACCCTGATCGTTGGTATAGAGAAAGCCATTCAGCGGTTCCACATTGCCATTGGCATCCCTTGGGTATCTTATGCGCATCATGAGCGGGCCGGTCGGGATACGTTCGTTGGCCTCAATGCCGGTGTTTGCGATATTGAACTGGGCAAACAAATCCAACAACGTAGTATCTATTTTGGCCCACACATCGGTGGATGTGGTGGCTAACACAGAGGGCAGAATTTCCACCGGTACCCGGCCCTGCTCATCCGGCTGTCCTGCTACGATGGTATCGAGCATGGCTGTCAGATAAATGAACTTGTCTTCCGGGCAGCTTTCCCCGACTTCACATCCAATTCCAGCGTCAACAACAAGAGAATCCTGTTGAGGAGGATCCAGTGAGCTGACCCCATTGGATGCCAGGCCTACCGCGTTGGCAACGCTTTCTCCTGCTTGAGAGCCGGCCTCAAGATCTTTTGTATAGTCCAGATCCGCATTGGCATCGGCCGCCGGCAGGTTTCTCAGCGGCAGGTAGGTGGCATTCTTTTTCTCGATGCCGGTGAAGTAGTTCACCAGCGCCGTGCCGCCCTCGGTTCTGTGGGTTGCCTCCCATTTATCCTGGGTGAGCAGGACGGTTTGCAGAGGCAGCCCCGCGGCTGACTCTATCGCGGAGTCATTGGCATTCAGCGTATAGCGGTAAAGCCTGCCTGTCTCCCACGGAACCAGGGGCGTAATGGTCAGGGACCGTGGCTCGGTGGTGAGGGTGTATTCGGAGATATCAAGTTTTTCCCATTGGCCAGTATCCGTTTGCCTTTCAACGGTCAGACTGTCGCCGGGGATGATGGTTTCCGGGTTCATGTTCTGGGAGAAACGGACGATAATGGGCTTGTCGGTTTCGAGTTGACCAATGGGTAGCAGGTCGTCATCGTCTTTGCCCCCGGTACAACGTCCCTGGTTACCATTACTGACATTCGTATCGGTAATATCTTTGGCACAGGGGAACCCCGGGTGGGTTATCAGGGCAAGCGGTGACTGGTCCGTTGGCGTGCCCGGTTCGGTCGGGCTGAGTTGGAAGGGGAGGGCAACCTGGCTGGCAAAGGTGTTTCCGGCCAGATCCCGCAAACCGGACCCGTTTTGCGACGAGGCACCATCGGGATTGAGCCTGAGAACGTAGGCCGGACCATGCTCCAACGGCTCCACGGGATCAATGACAACACTGCCGCCATTGGCTTTCAGGTTCGCATCAACCGGTACTCCATTCTTTTCCAGCTGAATGTTGTCTGAATGGATGGATGAGGGGAGCAGCGGTTCGTTGAAGTAGACCACCAGATTATCGCCCGGGCGAAGCTTGTCCTGATTATCATCCCCGGGCACCCAGCTCTTGATGAAGGGCGCTTCGGTGTCCGCGAAGCCGGCCTGCAGCGGGGCATCTTCGACGTTGCGGAAGCCGTTCAGCTTGAAGGAGATCAGGCCTGAGGCCGTGTCAATGCCCATCACGTCCGGCTCAATAACGCCAACGGCTTCGATGCTCAGCTTGCCGTCCTCGACGATGGCGGTACCCACCAGCTGCACGTGCATGAGCTGCTGGCCAAGGGCACCGTTGGCAATGGTGTTCCCGGTATTGAGGGCCATATCGACGTAGAGTTCGAGCGATCGGGGTGCATCCACTGCATCGGTGTAGGGATTGGGCATCAGGAAGCCATTGGCGTCCGAGAGAAAGCGAACCTCGACGGCGTCGGATTCAAACCCGGCCGGTACGGCACCGGCGACCTTGACCACTACGGAACTCCCGGTCAGCAGGGTGCCCCGGTCGATCCTCAGGGGAATGCTCTGGCCGGCCGCTTCAAATTTGGGAATAAAACCCAGCTCCGCGAACACGGTGCCGGTGACGGCCGTCGGGTTGTCCGGGCCCAGGAGGGGAGAACTCAGGTTCACCGAGTTGTAATCCTCGCCCGTCAGCGGTAGCTGGCCAGACAGGGTTTCAGCAGCCTGGGCCATAATCTGCCGCTTGCCCGTCGGGGAGCGGGAGTCGATCGGGTTGAAGGTCAGTGTGCGATCTTCGGACAGGGCATCATCGAGCAGAGCGCTTTTGATGCCGGTAGTCACTTTCAGGGTATAGGTTTTGGTGGGGTCCAGGTAGCCTTCCGGGTCCACCGTGACCCGGTGACCCCTGACGTATACTTCGGCATTCACCGGTTCACCGGCCTGGTCCGTCAGGCGGATGGTGTCGCCGTAAACCACCGATTGCGGGTCGACGGGCTCGGTAAACTGAAGCCGGAATGTCGTGAAATCCGTGACGGGGTAGTCGCTTCCTCCGTCCGGAATGGTCCGCGCCAGTTCAAATCCGGTGCCTTCGGTCTGGCTCAGAATCGGGCCGGATGTGGCCGGTGCTGTCCTGAATCGGATGCCATCCGCGGTCAGTGACACCGGTGTGCCGCCAACCTCAAGGCCCTCTGCGGTCAGGGTGTAGCTGGTTCCCGGCGCAAGCGCCGTGTCCGGCTTTGCCGCCAGCCCCATCTTGTCTTCACCAGTGAACATCACGTCGGTGAGGGTAACCTCGTTCCCGGTGGCATCCTTCAGGACCAGGACATCGGGAAGGTCAGTCAGCGGTGTATCGATGGACTTGTTGAAGCGCAGGAAGACCGGTGCTGTTGTGGGGACGGTGGACGTGACACCGGGCTGATCGCCGCCGGGGGACGTACTGTCAGCCGGATAGGTAAATGTCAGCGATCCGGGTGTCGGAGCCCGGGTAACGGTCTGCTTGTCTCCGCTACCCCCGCAGCCTGCGAGTGCTGTGGTGACAATCAATGCAATGGTTGTTTTTTTCATGCCGCACCTCTTCAGAATTTCAGCGTAACCGAACCGCTGAACACGTGAATGTCGCCGTCTGCGGTAACGTCTTCTTCATTGCCGTTATAGTCGACAATGGTGAAATCACGCTCTTGCAGCTTCTGGTACTGGTAACCAAGGTCCACGCGAACGGGGTAGGCCAGAAGACGGGTGCGGTTGAATGTGGCGCTTAAGCCAAGCCCGACAGAAATCTTGTCTGTGTCCAGGTAGTTGATTTCCGGGTTTCGGGTGGTTTTCAGAGGGGATTCTTCATAGGCGACGCCGGCACGCAAACTGAAGTTATCGTTCAGCATAAACTCGCCACCGAGACGGGGAATCAGGGTGTCGTCAAACTGCATGCGGGCAGCAGGGGAGAGGCGGTTCTGATCCTTGATGGTGTCGCTGGCAAATTCATCTTCCAGTTCTGACCAGTTCTGTTGTTCTACGCTGCCCCCGATACGCCAGCCGTCACCCTGATACTGGGTACCAATGACCCAGGTTTCCGGCTGAAAGGAGTCGATCGTGGTGACCGCAAGCGCAAGCCCCGGGTCGGGAATCGTCTGGTCGACAATGACGTTTGCGTCGACACTGGTGGAAGCCGATGATTTTGCGCGGTAAGCCAGGGCCGTTTCCCAGCCGCTCAACCAACAGCCGCTTTCAGAGCAGAAGGTTTTGCCCCAGTCGATGGAGGTACTGAGGATCGACTTTACAGAGGGTTCGGCATTGACTGACAGGCGCTCACGCCGTGTCTCACCGGCCAGGTTCGATATCGTATCGAGCTCGGCCGTGGCTTCGAGGGTGACCCTTGCCGAGATGCCGGCATCAATGCCCCGCCAGATATTGGTGGCACCACCGATATTGAGGAACAGGGGTTCCTTGCCATACTCCATGAACTGGCCGCTTTCCGATGTGTTTGAACCGAAGGCCAGCAGTTCCTTGCCATACTTCTCCACTCCCGCGATGAAGCCAAAGTAGATGGGGTGCTTGAAACGGGTCAAGGAAGTAAGATTTGTTTTCATGCCGATCAGCACATGCTGGCTCGGCGAGTCGGCGAGTACGTCGCCATCCCGCAGGGGGCCATCCACTCTCAGTTCCTGTTCTGCATGAAGCAGGCCTAGGGTCAGCTCTCCCCGGGGATCTTTTGTCAGATAAGCCGGGTTATAGTAAGTGGCAGACACCTGATCGTTGAACATAGACAGGGATTGCGCTGTAGCCACGTCGGCTGCCATTACCCCGTAGGTGGTGCCGATGTTGCCCATGCTGGCCTGAGTGGGAAAAGAACCCCCAGCGGACAGAATTGCGATTGCAAGGCAAGAGGTAGGGCCCTTAGTAAAAAGGGGAGTCTTAGGCATTAATATGCTCCGTTTTCTCGTTATTGTTGTCAGTACATCTATACAGCGCTTGTTGAGGCGGTCAGATGCTGTTCAGCAAAAAAGCTTACTTAAACTGTTTTTTCGGAACATTGGCCCTCTTGACGCCACAGATCGTCTTTAACTCAGCCAGGCTTTTTCGTGAGAAAGGTTTTGAAAGGACGTCGCTCAAGTAGATTGCCGAAGCGCTGCTTGTCGAGCTGATGCGCCGGGGAGTCGACCTGGTTACCGCAGAGGTCGAGTCGGCTTACGCCAGCTCGGACGACCCGGTTGAGCGTTTGCGTCTTTGTATCAACGCACATCTGCGAGCCCTGTTGTTAGGTTCGGATGCGGTTTACGTGCTGTTGTTTGAATGGCGGGCGCTGGGCCCGGAGGCTAGTAAGGAAATCATCGAACTGCGTGACCAGTACGAGTCCCTATGGGCCGGTATCCTCGAAACAATGATTGCGCAGGGCGTGGTCCGGAAGAATGTTGACGGCCGTTTGCTTCGCCTGATCGGCCTTGGGGCGCTCAACTGGGTTGCAACCTGGTTCGACCGGAACGGAGTCCATTCACTCGACGCCATTGGTGATTTTATCTGGCAGATCGCTATGGACGGTGTCATCAATAAAGGTGTCCAGGCATGATCTGGATTCGCCGGCATGGACGTACCAGTCAAAGCAACAGCGCTACCGCCAGCAGTCGCTCTGGCAGTGTCCCAGCGATCAGATCGGCAGTCAGTCGGATCAGTTATCGCTGCTGTCCGACAGGTAGGCGCCGTCCTCGTCATGGACTTCCTGGCCGGTCACCGGCGGGTTGAAGGCGCAGATCAGGCGCATGTCCTCGGTGCCACCGTACAGGGTGTGCTTGTCGTGGTTGTCCAGGGCGTAGAGGGTACCGTCGGTAATCTCGTGAACTTCACCCGTGGCGAGGTCCTTGATGCGCCCGTTACCGGCAACGCAGTAAACGGCTTCCAGGTGGTGCTTGTACCAGAAAGTGTGCTCGGAGCCTGCCTTGATGATGGTTTCGTGGAAGGAAAATCCCATTCCGTCCTTCTTGAGCAGCAGGCGGCGGCTGGTCCACTGCTTGTCGCTGACTTCACGCTCGGTACCAATGATGTCCTGAACTTTAACGATTTTCATGGGCGTATCTCATGGTTGGTTGGTCAGAATCGGGTGAAACAACTTTATAGTATAAACATTAGGCATCTATATATTTCAAGTGGCCCTTTCCTCCTGCCACTGGTCATACCCCTCTAGCGCTTCCCGGCTGTCATTGCCCGGTGTGGCCCGCTCCGCACGCCGCGAGAGGCTTAACGTACGCTATTTTCCGTTTCGTGAGGTGGCCCCTTGACACGTGCGTCACCGACTCTGCTGAATCGCGTTCTGCGACGATGGCGGGTGACGCATGGCCTCGCTGGCCGGCAGCGCCGGAGGCGTGGACCTCCGGCGCATCATCAGCGCCGGAACAAGGGCGGCCAGGAAGATCGCGCCGACGATAAAGAAGCTGTCCCGGTACCCCAGCATGTTGCCCTGGCTGTAGATCACGCGGCCAAGATAGTTCATCGCCCCGGCCTGGCGTATCGCCTCCGGCACGCCAGCCTGTGCAAACAAGCCGGTTACTTCGTGCAGCATAGCGGTCGTTGCACTGTTGCCTGCATGCTGTGCCGCCGTGAAGCTGTCTACGTAGAGCTGAGATCGCCGCTCCAGAGCGATGGAGAGCAGGTTGACACCAAACGCCCCGCCGAGTTGGCGCACGAAGTTGATGGCGCCGGAGCCCTGACTGAGTAGCGTCATGGGGAGCGCCTTGAGGGCGCCGGCGTTCAGGCTCGGCATGATGAAACCAAGGCCGATACGCCCCAGCATGATCCACCAGGCGAACAGCCAGAACGAGGTATTGGTATCCACGTTGCTCATAAGAAACGATGACAACGCGAAAATCACAAGCCCAAACATGACCGTGGCATAGGCGGGTGTCCTGTCAGTCAGCCGCCCCGCGATGGGGAAGACCAGGGCCAGAATCAGCCCCGCCGGCATTAGCAGCAGGCCCGAGCGGGTCGGCGTGTAGCCCTGGATCGTCTGGACGAACAGCGGGATCAGGAAGGTCGAACCGAAGATGCCTGCTCCGAAAATGAAGGCCACGACGGAGGCGCCCGCATAGACCCGGTTCGTGAAGAGCTTGAGATTGAGCATGGGTGCGGACGTGCGCAGCTCCCAGACGATGAAGCCGATGCCCGCGACCAGGGCGATGGCGAAGTCGCGCAGGATGGGGTCGGAGATCCAGCCGTCACGCTGCCCGTTCGACAACCCGTTGAGCAGGGTCACGAGAAACACCGTCATCAGTCCAAAGCCGATCCAGTCGAATTTGCGCGGCGGACCGGAGGTTGCGCGCCCCGGCATCAAGATCGCGGCCATAAACAGGCCGATGAAGCAGAAGGGCACGGCCATGAAGAAGACATAGCGCCAGCTGAAGCTGTCGACCATGATGCCGCCAAGCGTCGGGCCAAGCGCCGGGGCCAGCACCACGCCGATGCCGTAAATTCCCATGGCCGACCCGCGTTTCTCCGGCGGAAAGACCTGGAAGATCGTCTGCATGGCGAGCGGCTGGAGGATGCCGGCCGCGCCGCCTTGTAAAACACGGGCCAGGATCAGCACGCCCTCGGCGGGGGCGAGCCCACCCATGATGGAGGCGGCGATAAAGATGGTTATCGCCAACATAAAGGTCGCGCGCTGGCCGAGGGTATCGACCATCCAGGCATTGAGCAGCATGGTCCCGGTCATCGCGGCGAGGAAGCCGGTGGAGAGAAGTTGCGCCTTGTCCTGGCCCATGCCGAAAGCGCCCATGATATCCGGCAGGGCTACATTGACGATGGTGGCGGTCAGGATAGTGGCGATCGTGCCCATCATGACCGTCGCTGTGACCAGCCAGCGATAGGACGGGCCGAAACGGGCGAATAGCCCCTCGATACTGTCCGGCCGGGGCGCGCTAGTCATCGGCTCTCGCCTCCAGCTCCACCATCATACCCGGCTTGAGTTCGCCGCCGTCCTGCTGCACCGCGATGCGCACTGGCAGGCGCTGGGTGATCTTGGTGAAATTGCCGCTCGGGTTGGGGTTGGGCAGCAGGGCGAACTCGCTGGTGGCGGACTGCCCGACGCGCGTGACCCTGCCCTCAAAGCGCCGCCCCGGCAGGGCATCGACAGTGATCATCACGCTCTTTCCCGGCCGGAAGAAGCGGATGTCGGTCTCCTTGACGTTCGCTTCGACACGCACCCGCTCGGGATCATGCACCATCAGCAGGCGTTGGCCGGGGGTGACATATTCGCCCTTGTCCACAAATACCCGGTCCACCACGCCGTCGAATGGCATGACGATGGTGCGATCTTCCAGGTCGAGTTCGGCCTGGGCTTTTTGTGCACGTAGCCGCTGCTCCTCCGGGCCGAGTTCGGCGAGCTGGGTGCGCAGCACCGTGAGTTCCCCGCGCGCGGCTTCAGCCTCGGCCAGGGCGGCGCGGGCATTTTCCAGGTCCGCCTGGGCGCTCAATGTCTGCTGCTTTGCCGTCTCCAGCGCCGCCCGCGTCTGGTCCAGGCGCGCACGGTTGATGGCACCGCTCGGCGCCAGCTTCTCCGCCCGGTCATTCTCCTGTCTGGCAAGATCGAGTTGCGCTGCCGCTGCTGCCAACCTGGCCTCTGCCGCCCTCACCGCTGCCTGTTTGGCGGTAATGCGGCTCTGTGTCTGACGGTCGGTGAGTGCGATGCGCGCTTCGATCTCCTCGCGGCGGCGGGCAATCCCGGCGAGTTGCGCGTCAAGCGCCTCGACACGGAGACGGCTTTCCCGGTCGTCGATCCGGATCAAAACCCTGCCTCTCTGCGCGGCATCGCCATCGGTCACTTCAAGTACCGTCACCCAACCGGGAACCCGGCTGCTCATGGCAACAATGTCGGCGGCGACACGGGCATCCGTCACAACGACATGGGTGAGCTGCTGATACAGCCACCAGCCGCCACCTCCGAGAACGATCAGCGTCGCCAGGATCGCGCCATACCATCGCCATGGCCGAGGGCGGGCAGGAGGTAAAGCCGTCTCTGACTCAGCCTCCCTCTTCTTGTCGGGGGCGGTGCGTAGATCGGTTTCCTGATCGTCGTCCTGGTGTTCCCGGTGGGTCATATGCTGGTTCACGCTCTAGCTCTCATCAGTTTTTGTCCACAGGCTGCATCGCCCTTGGGGTGCCGCCCAGCTTGTCGGCGATCTTCTCGAAGACCTTCAGACAGGTCGCCACCTCGGCATGGGACAGGTCGGATAAGATTTCCGCCCGCACCGCCGCTGTGGTAGCTTCGATCCGTTCCAGAACAGGGGCAGCCTCCGCACGCAGGTGAACCGATTTGGTGCGCCGGTCGGCGGCTTCCGTGCGGCGTTCGATCAGCCCCTCCGCTTCCAGCCGGTCCAGCGCGCGTACCAGGGTCGGCCCCCGCACCCCGACCGCCTCGGCCAATTCACGCTGGGTTGCCGCCTGGGGCAGGCGAGAGAGATGTAACAGGGTCAACCAGCGGGACTCGGTGAGGCCAAAGGTGGCCAGCCGCCGGTCGATTTCGGCGCGCCACAGCCGGGCGACCAGCCCGAGGCGAAGGCCGAATTGTTCCTGATCGTGAAGTGGCTTCGTCATCTCATTGCCTGCATCATTATGTAGCTGTACTATAATCAATAGATAGCTAAGTATCAAATGGCGAGGGATGTAGCCCCGAAGGCAGCACTGTCTAGAGCAGAGGACCGGGAAAGGCGTTCCATCCCGATCACAGAAAGGAGCACCACGATGTACAGGACGATCCTCCTAGCCTATGACGGCAGCCGGCAAGGCCGTGAGGCGCTGGACCAGGGGGCCGAGCTGGCTTCGCTTTGCCAGGCTCGTGTCTATCTCCTCGCCGTCGTCACCCATGAACTGGGTGTCGCGCTCGCTGAAGCGGCGGCACCCTCAGACCTGCCGGAGCGAGAATATCAGGAAGTGCGCCGCGTGCTGACGGAGGGCGCGGAAGCGCTGCGGCGGGCGGGGCTTTCCGTCGACACGCGCCTCGCTGCGGGCAACCCCGCCGAGGAGATCGGCCGAATGGCGCACGAGGTCGGCGCGGATCTGGTCGTGGTCGGTCACCGTGAACAGAGCGCGATGGCCCGGTGGTGGCACGGCTCCGTCGGCGCTTCGCTGCTCGCCCACGCGCCATGCAGCCTGCTGGTGGCCGTTGCGGACCGGTAGTTGTCAAGGAATATGTCGCAGGGTCTTCATCAAGGTCTTCGCCGGCTAGGCTGAGGAGAAAGCCCTTGATTCAGGTGTTAATCGGTTGGCGGCCACTGCTGCGCAGCATGTAACACGCGCAGTATTCGTACCGTCAAGGCATCCTCCTGGTACACGAGGATATAGTTCGACCAGGCGACGAGTTCCCGGGTCCCTTCAACCCGACCAGGGCGGCCTATTGTGGGGAACTCCGGCAGCTTTTCAGCTTTCATCTCGATATCATCTTTTACGCGCTGTGCTGCATCGGGATTGTCATCAGAGATGTAATCGACAATCCCTAGCAGATCGGTACGAGCCAGTTCCAGCCATTCCAGTTCAGGCACGGCGACGCTTTCTGTCGATCAACGCTTGTGCCTCATCCATTACCTGTTGATGAGGAACGGTAGGTCGGGCATCAGCCAGGGCCTCTTTCACTTTATCGCGGAACCAGGCGTCATGGGCTTCCGGATCAGCCGTTAACCCAACGGGCAATCCGCCCTCTTTGGTTACGCGGGTTAGAAGGATGCGGACGGCATCTGATACCGTCAAGCCGAAGCTGGCGAGCTTTTCCGCTGCATCAGCCTTCAGCTCGTCGTCCACACGAACGTGCAGCATTGAAGTGTGAGCCATGATGAATTCTCCGTTTGTCATGCGTAACTCTACTTTGTATCTCAAATGCGATACAGTCAAGCTGTAGATATTAGCAAAATCACTGCGTTTGGTCAGATGCCAGTATTTTATAGATTGTTGACCGGCCTATCTTTAACCTCCTGGCGATCTCCGTAGCCCCCACTCCCTGGCTGTGCAGGGCACGGACTCTATCCTTGTCCACCCTGGGTTTACGGCCAAACTTGACCCCTTTGGCCTTGGCCTCCAGGCGGCCCTCGTTGGTGCGTTCCAGTATGCGCTGACGCTCGGGCTTGGGCCACGGCCGACAGGATGGTGACTACCATCTTGCCCATGATCCCCTCGGTGCTGATCCCATCGTCGAGGAACCGGATAGCCACACCCATGTTGTCGAACTCTTTGATGAGCTGGCCCGGAGTTGCGTCAATACAAGATCGAATAGCACTGGGATGACATTATTCACATTGCCGGTTCGCTCAAACTGGGGACCGTGCAGGCCTCCGTGGGATGCGCTGGAAGCGTAACTGGAAGCGTTTTACCCCAAAGGCGGTGGGCCGGGGGCGCCCACCCATGGGCCTGGGACGAATGTTGCGGCTGTATGTTAGTGGCCCCAACAGTGCTTTGGCTTCTCGGACCAAGGCATCGAGGATGCGATTTACGACAATCAGGCGATCCGGCGTTTCGTTGGCATTGACCTTGGCCGGGAGTCAGCACCGGATGCGACCACCTTGCTCAAGTGTCGCCGATTGCTGGAGCGCGAAGGGCTCACCGGCAAGCTGTTTGAGGCGATCAACGCTCATCTGGCTGGGCAGGGGCTGATGCTACGCGAGGGCACCGTGGTGGACGCGACGCTGCTTGCCGCATCGCCGTCCACGAAAAACCGGGCCAGAAAACGCGATCCGGAAATGCACCAGGCTCGCAGCCTGCTTCACGGCGAAGAAACAGACGTTATGTACCTGTGCTGGGTTGTGTCAGCCAGCGGTTAAGCTAACATCCGGCACAAGCTGATTTTTCTTCTGCTGGCATTGAGCCTGCTGGGGTCCGGATTTGCAGCATTGCCAACACCTGGATCAGCCTGACCGCTGCCAATTGAGAAGACGCGATGAAAAGATATCCTTACGGTTTTTCAGCAGCCTGGGCGCTTACGCTGATGTTCGCGATGGCCAGCCCCACGGTGGCAGCTCAGGCTGCACCGGATGAACAGAAAGAAACCGTTAACTGTGCGTTGATCCGGGACGGCATCCAGCGACTTGCCTGCTATGACGCCCAGAATGACCCCATTGCCGCCAGAAAAGCGGCGGACGAAGACACGTTACAGCAGGCGGATGAGGAAGCCGCTATTCCGGTGGCTGATGATGCCCGGCGGGAGCAGATCGTCAGCGATGCTCTTGAGGACGACTCAGACACCGGTCTGATGACAGCCCTGGTGGATAATTACCTGACCGCGGAGAAGGCAATTTTTTCATTCACCGGCAGTTTTGTGACCCACCGCCCCAACTACATCCTGCCATTCACCTATGTGGACGACCCTAACCCAAGGCCCACCAGCCCGAGACTGGGCCCCGCCGGCTATGACTTCGCTCTGGAAGAGGAAGAGGCGAAATACCAGATCAGTTTCAAGATTCCACTGCTGACTGGCATTTTTGATGATCGAACCACCTTCTGGTTTGGCTATACCCAGCAGTCCTACTGGCAGGTGTACAACACCAAAGACTCCGCTCCCTTCCGTGAAACCAACTACGAGCCCGAGATTTTCTTCCGGCACCGGCTGGACTGGGATCTTGGGCCTGGCACTCTGAGTGCGGTGTCTCTGAGCTTCAATCACCAGTCTAACGGTCAATCAGAACCCCGGTCGCGCAGCTGGAACCGGATCATGGGCACCGCGGCTTACAGCTATGACCGCTGGCTGTTTATGGTTAACCCCTGGTTCCGGCTGCCGGAGAGTGGCAGCGATGACGACAACTCGGATATCGAGAAGTATCTCGGACATGGTAGTTACCACGCGGTTTACAAGCTGACAGAGGACCGCACGTTCTCGCTGAAGCTTTTGAACAATATGCGTTCTACCAATCGGACGTCGGTGGAGTTCGGGTACAGTTTCCCGATGGGGGATACGATGAAGGGCTTTTTCCAGTACTACAACGGGTATGGGGAGAGTCTGATTGATTATAACGAGCGTATCGAGCGGTTTGGCGTGGGGATTCTGCTGAATAACTGGTTCTAGTCGGAGTGTGCCCGGCGCAACTCCACGCTGCCATGCATCAGGTCCGTCAGGCCATGGTGCTGAGTGTTCGCCGGAAGCGGGTCAGGGCCAAGGCAAAAAGGGTACTCCCGATAACGGCGATGGCCAGGAATTGCGGCCACACGGTGGCGAGGCCCGCGCTACGATACAGAATGGCCTGGGCCAGCATTACAAAGTGGGTGTTGGGCGCGGCGAGCATGATGTACTGGACGGCCTCCGGCATGCTCTCGCGCGGCGTCGAGCCCCCGGAGAGCATCTGCAGCGGCAGCAGCACCAGCATCAGCAGCAAGGCAAACTGCGGCATGGACCGGGCGACGGTGCCCAGGAAGATGCCCATCGAGGTGGTCGCGAACAAATGCAGCGCAGTCCCGACCAGGAACAACGCGAGCGAGCCTTCGATGGGCACGGACAGCCAACCCTGCACCACCGCAGTCAGTGCGAAGGCGGTGGCGGCAAGGACGACCAGCGCCATCGCCCATACCTTGCTGCTCATGATCTCGAAAGGCGTGACCGGCATGACCAGCAGATGCTCGACGGTGCCGTGCTCGCGCTCACGGATGAGCGCCGCGCCGGTGAGGACGATGGAGAGCATGGTCACGTTATTGATGACCTGCATGATGGCGCCGAACCACGACTTGTTGAGCTGGGGATTGAAGCGCATCCGCAGCGCCAGATCGACCGGCAACTCCGGAACCTCGCGATAACGCTGCGCGAAGGCGCGCACCTCGTCGGTGACGATGGTCTGGATATAGCCGCTGCCGGTAAATGCCTGGCTCATGCGCGTGGCATCGACGTTGAGCTGGACCGTGGGCCGCTGCCCTGCCAGCAGGTCACGCTGGAAGTTGGGCGGGATGTCAAGAGCGAAGGTGTCGAGGCCGGCATCCATGCGGGCGTCCATCTCGGCCTGCTCGATCACCTCGGGGAGAACAAAGTACGGCGGGTAAAAGGCGCTGACGATGCGCCAGGACAGCGGCGAGCGATCCTCATTCACCACCGCGATCGGCGCCTTGTTGAGGGTCTCCGGCATGGCCGTGGCCGCCGTGTAGACGGAAACGGTGAAGGCGTAGACGATCAGCACCAGCATGATCGGGTCGCGGACAAGGCTGCGCAGCTCCTTGACACCGAGATGGCAAATATTGGCAAGGCGCATAGACTATCGCTCCTGCTTCTTGAGCAGCGCGGCGGACAGCCCGATCAGGACCGGCACGGCCAGCGCCAGTGGGAGAAAGGCGCCATGCAGGTCGGAGAAGTTGAGGGCCTTCGAGAAGGTGCCGCGCGCGATCGTCAGGAAATGCGTGGTCGGATAGACCTCGCCGATCAGCCGGCCCATCCCTTCCAGGGACGAGACCGGGTCGATCATGCCGGAGAAGTTCGCCGCCGGCAGGATGGTGAGCACTGCCGTGCCGAAGATCGCCGCGATCTGGCTGCGCATGAAGGTGGAGATCAGCAGCCCCACGGCCGTGGCGGCACCAATATAGAGCAGCGCACCCACCGCCAACGTCAGGAAGCTGCCCTTCAGCGGCACGCCGAAGACGGTCACCGCGAGCAGCGTGAGCAGCAGGAAGCTCAGGAAGGACAGGACCACGTAAGGGAACTGCTTGCCGAGCAGGAACTCGAGCCGCGTAGTGGGCGTGACGTAGAAGTTGGTGATCGAGCCGAGCTCCTTCTCGCGCACCACGCTGAGCGCCGCGAGCATGGCCGGGATCAGCATGAGCAGCAGCGGGATCACCGCCGGTACCATTGCCACCAGGCTCTTGACGTCCGGGTTATAGCGGAACCGGGTCTCGATATTGACGAGCCCCGCCAAAGCCTCGCCGTAGCCGGCCTCGCGCGCCTTGGTCGCCAGCCAGTGGGCATGAATCCCCTGCACATAGCCGCGGACGGTCTCGCCCCGTGTCGGCATGGCGCCGTCGATCCAGGCGCCGGTCTCGACCCGCCGGCCCCGGGCAATGTCGCGCGCGAAGCCCGGCGGGATCTCGATCGCCAGACTGATGTCGCCTTCGCGCATTCGCCGGTCAAGATCGGCATAATCGGTGATCGGCGGCCGCTCGACGAAGTACCGGGAGCCGCTGAGGTTGAGCGTATAGTCGCGGCTGACGGTGGTCTGGTCGCGATCCAGCACCGCAAAGGTGAGATCCTCAACATCGAGGCTGATCCCATAGCCCATCACGAACATGAGGATGACGCTGCCGAGCAGCGCCAGCGTCAGCCGGATGGGATCGCGGCGCAGCTCCAACCCTTCACGCCGGGCGTGGCTGATCATGCGCCGGGGATCGAACATGCGCCGCCAGCCCTGGGGTTCGCCATGGCCTGCCGACGCGTTAACCGTATCGAGCGACGCTGTTTGCTCCTCTCCGCCTTCGCCCTCCCCCGACGCCTCCTCCAGATGCGCGACGAATGCCTCTTCCAGGGTCTCTGCGCCCCGCTGCTGTACGATATTCGCCGGCGTGTCGGTGACCAGCACCCGGCCCGCATGCATCAGCGAGATGCGGTCGCAGCGCTCGGCCTCGTTCATGAAGTGGGTGGAGATGAAGATGGTCACGCCGTCGCGGCGCGACAGCTCGACCAGCTGGCGCCAGAAGGCGTCGCGCGCCACCGGGTCGACGCCCGAGGTGGGCTCGTCGAGGATCAGCATCTCGGGCTTGTGGATCATGGCGACCGCCAGCGACAGGCGTTGCCGGTGGCCGAGGGGCAGCTGGCCCGGCAGACTGTCCACCACGGCGGTCAAATCGAAGCGTTCAACCATTTCGTCCACCCGCCCTGAAATCTCGGCAGCGGGCACCTGGAACAGCCGGGCATGCAGCTCCAGGTTCTGCCGCACCGTCAGCTCGGTGTAGAGCGAGAAGAACTGCGACATGAAGCCGACTCGGCGGCGGGTCGCGAGGTCGTGCGGGTCCACCTCGTGTCCGAACAGCCAGGCCCGGCCTTCGCTCGGCGGAAGGAGGCCGGTCAGCATCTTCATGGTCGTGGTCTTGCCGCAGCCGTTGGAGCCGAGAAAACCGAAGATCTCACCCCGGGGGACACGCAGGTTCACATGATCGACCGCGATGAATTCGCCAAAGCGCATGGTCAGATCCCGGGCCTCGATCGCGGGGTCGCCATCGTCTGCCGACCGCGGCGGAATCTCGACCGGCCGATAATTGCGGCGCTTGTCTTCCGGCAGCAGCCGGATGAAGGCCGCCTCCAGCGAATCCGCTCCCGTGCTGTGCAGCAGGCCTTCGGGCGTGTCGCTGGCCAGCACCGCCCCACCGTCCATCGCTGCCAGCCAGTCGAAGCGTGCCGCCTCATCCATATAGGCGGTGGCAACCAGCACGCTCATGCCGGGCCGGGAACGACGGATGCCGGCGATCAGATCCCAGAACTGTCTGCGCGAGAGCGGATCGACACCGGTGGTCGGCTCGTCGAGGATGAGCAGGTCCGGATCGTGGATCAGCGCGCAGCAGAGGCCGAGCTTCTGCTTCATCCCACCGGATAGTTTGCCCGCCGCCCGATCGAGAAACGGCTTGAGCCCGGTGGCCCCGGTCAGCACCTCGATGCGGCGCGCCCGTTCGCCGCCGTCATGCCCAAATAGGCGCCCGAAGAAGTCGAGGTTCTCGAACACCGTGAGTGTCGGATAGAGGTTCCGTCCCAGGCCCTGTGGCATGTAGGCGATACGCGGGCCGACTCTGCGGCGATGGCGCGCATCGGCCATATCGCCGCAGAGCACCTCGACTCGTCCTGTCTGGACCGCGCGGGCGCCTGAGATCAGCGCCAACAGACTGGACTTGCCGACCCCGTCCGGGCCGATCAACCCGGCCATGCAGTTTGCCGGGATGTCGATCGTGACCTCGTCGAGCGCACGCGCCTTGCCGTAGCGCAGGGATACATCGCGCAGGCGGGCAACCGGCACGTCAGCCCCCCCGTCATCCTCGATCAGTGTATCTGCCTCCCGGCTCATTGCGGCAGTCTCGTCTGCAGTTCAGGCGGCCAATCCACCCGCGGGTCGAGCCGCACATAGGCCATGCCCGGCAGGCCGGTCTTGACCTGGAGGAGGTGCTCTCTGAGCAGGTCCGGGGCGATCCGCGCCTTGATGCGGAACATCAGCTTCTGGCGCTCTTCTTGCGTCTCCACCGTCTTGGGTGTGAACTGCGCGACGTCCGCCACGAAGGAGATTTCGGTCGGGACCACGTATTGCGGGGCGGCGTCGAGCACGAGCCGCGCCTCGGCCCCGAGCGCGATCCGCCCGGCCTGTTCTGTCGGCAGGAAGAAGGTCATGTACACATCGGTGAGATCGACCATGTTCAGCACCACGCCGCCCGGGGAGAGAACCTCACCGGGCTGAGCGACACGGTACTGGACACGCCCGTCACGCGGCGATTTCAGCACGCTGTCGTCGATATCCGCCTGAATACGCTGGAGGGTGGCCCGCGCCGCTTCCACCGAGGCCTCCGAAGCAATGACATCCGACCTGGCCCGCCCTATGGCGGCTTGCGCGGCCGCCGCCTGCGCCTCCGCGGCGCCGACCGCAGCCTTCGCCGCCGCAGCCGCGGCACGGTCGTCATCGAGCTGCGCCTCGGAGGCGGCATTTTTTGAGGCGAGCTCCCGGGTGCGGGCAAGCCGTTTTTGCGCGGCGTCGAGCTCGGCCTTCCTCTGGGCTATGAGCGCTTCGGCGGCCTGCTTCTCGGCCTCACGCTGGGTCACCAGGCTTTGCGCGGTCTCGATGCCGATGAGCGCCCGTTGCAACTGCGCCTCGGCCTCCCGGAGCTGCGCCTCCAGAACGGCCGTGTCCATTTTCGCCAAGACCTGGCCGGCGCGGACGAAGTCGCCCTCGTTGACCAGGATCTCCCGGATCCGGCCTGCGGTCCTGGCTGCGATATCGATCTCGACCGCCTCGATCCGGCCGTTTCCGGCGGCGAATCCGTCGGGCAAGTCCTGCGGTTGAAAATGCCACCAAGCCCAAACGCCCAGCCCAATGACAATCGCAGCGGCGACGCCTCGAATACCTGCTTTCATGAATTTTTTCACGTCTTGGATTGCTCCACGCCAGTTGGCTCACTCATTCTTGACCATTGAATTCAGGCTGAGCGCGATCTTTGTAGACCCACATCTTAAGCTGTATCTTACGCACGAACCACAGCAATTAGGCTGATCCACATCATTTTTGTCGACAAACAAATATCCGGGCGAGATTCCCAGTTTCCCTATTATCCCAGTTTATAATCATGGGTAGTAACTACGCGGACTGCTCAGAGATAGAGTTTCTATCCATGGGTAGTAAAATGGGTAGTATTGAGCGGCGATGGCTGTGAAAAATACACCAAGCAACTGTTTATAAATGCTTTTTAATTTTTATTCGTCGAGCAGGTGCAGAATCTGGAGTGAGGTATAAGCCGGGGCGATTGGTGCCTCCCCGGCGTTCGTGCGGTTTACTCCGCCGGCTTGATGGCGAGCAGGTCGGTCCGCAAATGCGTCAGCACCTTTTCGGCCGTGTTGCCGATGACACGGGCGGCCAGGCCGGTTTTACCGGTGGTGCCGATGACGACCATGTCGGCCTTGATCCGGTTGGCAACACTGGGAATGATCTTTTGAGCAGGGCCAGATTCGATGTGGACCTGTTCCGGCATCAGGTGCCAGGTGTTGCACAGGTGTTCAATCTGCGGTTTCAGGGCCGCTTCCCGTTTTCTGGCGTGGGCCAGAGGGTCGATGATGTCCAGGTCGGCCAGAACCACCGAGGTATGAAGTGCGTGCACCAGGTGCAGCTCTGTTTCCAGAGCCTTCGCCAGATGCCAGGCGCGATCAATGATGCGATTGTTCAGGGCTTTCTTCACGGGCTTGTCGGAGCTCAGGTCCACCGCCGCCAGGATTGGCCGAGCCTTGTTCCATTTGTTCTCCGCCACCAGCATCACCGGTGACGGGCACTCGCGAATCAGGTGCCAGTCGGTCGGGGTATACAGGAAGGTTTCTGAGCGATGGCCCGTCTTTACCACGACACCAACGTTCTCTTTCTGGCACTGGGCAATTACCCACAGGTGAATGTGCTTTTCCCAGACCGTTCGGGCATGGATCTTCAGATCATTGCAATCGGCCAGCGCCAGCATCTGTTCCAGCCATTTCTGGCGATGTTCCATGAGCGCCTGTCGGGCCCGTTGTTGTACCTCCGGATCGCCCGGCAGTGCATCCAGATATTCATGCACAAACGCCACGACCTCCACCGCTGCGCCCGTTGCCCGGGCCAGTGCCACGCCACGGGCGAGGGCGGTTTGGTCTTTATGGTGGTGATCCATGATGATCAGGAGTTTTTCCATGGCGGTATCCGTTTACTGTGGGTGTTTGCTGCCATACTAACAGCTGAACCCGGGCCGGGATGCGGAGATAAGTCAAACCCCGTATAATTTGCCGCTTTCTGGCCATGCGTGTTGGCCGCAAACTGTTGTTCAGGAGTCTTCAAGCCATGAAGCAGGCCGGTGGGCAGGGTACTCTGTTTGTGATTTCCGCTCCTTCCGGCGCGGGCAAGACCAGCCTCGTGTCGGAAATGCTCCGTCAGGATTCCCGGTTGGGGGTGTCGGTATCCCACACCACTCGCCCGATGCGCGATGGAGAGCAGGATGGCGTGAACTATCACTTCATCAGCCGGGATGAGTTCGAGGCCATGATTGCCCGGGGTGATTTCCTGGAGCATGCGGATGTTTTCGGCAACTACTATGGCACCTCCCAGGTGTGGGTGCGGGAAACCCTCGCTACCGGGCAGGATGTGATCCTGGAGATTGACTGGCAGGGGGCGGAACAGGTGCGCCGGCTGGTTCCGGAATGTGTGAGCATTTTCATTGTGCCGCCCTCGGCTGAAATCCTGCGCCAGCGGCTTGTTGGCCGTGGTACTGACGCACCGGAAGTCATTGAACGGCGGCTGTCGGAGGCGGAGGAAGAGTGCCGGCACGCGGTCGAGTTTGATTACCTGGTGGTCAACGATGACTTTGCGGTGGCTTTAGCTGATCTGCTGGCCATTGTCCGCAGTCAGCGGCTGAAAATGGCCACCCAGCAGGTTCGCCACGGTGAGTTGCTGCGGGACTTGTCCGCTCACGGGTGATGGTGGTTTTCACTGTATACAAATTGAGCCGGGGCCAGTAAACTACGCGGTCTGCTAAATCAGTGATTCTTTTTGTTCGGGGAAGATAATGGCACGAGTTACCGTTGAAGATTGTCTGGAAAACGTAGATAACCGATTCCAGCTGGTCATGCTGGCCACCAAACGCGCCCGCCAGATCGCCACCAAGGGTGCCGAGCCGATGGTTGCGGAAGAGAATGATAAGCCGACCGTTATTGCCCTGCGTGAGATTGCAGAAGGCAAGGTGACCCGCGATCTTCTGCTGGAAGAAGACGACGACTGAGTTCGTCCGGTCGCCGGCGATGCGTAAAAATACGTGCCGGTAACTGAGAAGCATTGAAATCTGCCTCCGCAGTTTTATAGTGTAACTATAGATCCTGCCAGGAAGGACAACGGAAGCCCGGATGCACGCATTCGGGCTTTTTTGTCCCCGGTACACTGACAACGATGGAGGCGCGGTGGTCGCAGCAGAGGCAACGGTAGAAGAACTGGCCAGAGAGCTCAGTTCCTACCTCGATACCAATCGCATCAATCAGGTGCGACGGGCTTACTATTACGCCGAGCAGGCCCACGAAGGCCAGATGCGTAAAAGCGGCGACCGTTATATTACCCACCCCCTGGCTGTGGCCGGAATTCTTGCCGACCTCCGGCTCGACCATCAGAGCCTGATGGCAGCCATGCTTCACGATGTCATTGAAGATACCGGCATTCCAAAAGATGCGCTGGCGGAACAGTTTGGAGAGGATGTGGCCGAGCTGGTAGATGGTGTCTCCAAGCTGACCCAGATTGAGTTCCGCTCCCGGGCGGAGGCCCAGGCGGAAAACTTCCAGAAGATGACCCTGGCCATGGCCAAGGATATCCGGGTGATTCTGGTGAAGCTGGCGGATCGTCTGCACAACATGCGCACCCTTGGCCCAATGCCGTACGAGAAGCGCCTGCGTATCGCCACTGAAACCCTTGATATCTATGCGCCCATTGCCAATCGCCTGGGCATGCATTCCATCTGTACCGAGCTTGAAGATCTGGGCTTTTCCTCACTCTATCCCATGCGCGCCAAGTACATTTCCAAGGCGGTGGAGAAGCTTCGTGGCAGTCACCGGGAGATCATTGAAGACATCCGGGGAAAGCTGCAGGAAAAGCTGGAGGAGCGTGGGCTTCCGGGCCGCATTCTGGGGCGGGAGAAACACCTGAACTCCATTTATAACAAGATGAAGTTCAAGCAGAAATCCTTCCATGAAATCATGGATGTGTATGCGTTCAGGATTATTACGGATACCGAGGACAACTGTTATCGCATACTTGGCGCCGTACACAGTCTTTACAAACCCCTGCCCGGGCGTTTCAAAGATTACATTGCCATGCCCAAGTCGAATGGCTATCAGTCCATCCATACCACCCTGTTCGGCATGCACGTGAACATCGAGATCCAGATCCGGACCGAGGAAATGGAGCACATTGCCAACAATGGTATTGCTGCCCACTGGATGTACAAAAACGAAGCCTCCGGCGTGACCACCATCAATCAATCCCGGGTAGAGCGGTGGGTGAAGGGGCTCATGGAAATGCGCGAACGCGCGGATGATTCCATGGAGTTCATTGAACACGTCAAGGTTGACCTGTTCCCGGACGAGATCTATGTGTTTACGCCCAAGGGCCGGATCATGGAGCTGCCAAGCGGGGCCACCCCGGTGGACTTCGCCTATGCAATCCATACCGATATCGGCAATGCCTCTGTGGCGTGTCGGATCAATCGCAATCTGGCATCTCTGAGTCAACCGCTGCAAAGCGGGCAGACGGTGGAAATCATCACCGCGCCTGGCGCCCGCCCGAATCCTGCCTGGCTCAGCTTCGTGGTGACCGGCAAAGCCCGAAGCAGTATCCGGCATGTGCTGAAAACCCGTAAGCGGACCGAGTCCATGGAGCTGGGTCGCACCCTGCTCAAACGTTCGCTCAAGGGTTTTGGTGCCAAACTGTCGGATATCAGCGATGCCCAGAAACAGGCGGTGGTTAATCACAACCAGGTCAACAGCTTTGATGATCTGATCAGCGATATTGGTCTGGGTAACCGTATGGCCTATCTGGTGGCCCGTCAGTTGGTGTCCGGCAATGACGTGATGGACGCGCCGGCCAACCTGGAAAACGCCCCGGACAGCAAGCAGGGCGCCGTCACCATACGCGGCACCGAAGGGCTCTTGGTACGCTTTGCCAATTGTTGCAAACCCATTCCCGGGGACCCGGTGGTTGGTGTGATGGACTCCGGCAACGGCATGGTGATTCATTCAGATACCTGTTCCCGCCTGCCGGAGGACGATGAAGGCCGTGCCCGGCTGACCCACCTGAAGTGGGCCAAGGACATTACCGATGAATTCTCGGTGGAGCTTCGGGTTGAACTGGAGCGCCAGCGCGGGGTGATTGCCGAAGTAGCGAACGCCGTTGCCATGGCAGACGGAAACATCGAGCGCATCAGTGTGGAAGACCAGAACGCGCGCTTCGGCATCGTCAGCCTCGTGGTGCATGTGAATGGCCGCAAGCATCTGGCGCGGGTGATGCGCAGGGTCCGGAACATTCGTGCAGTGACCCATATCGGCCGGGTTCGGCACTGAGACCTTTGCGTGGTTGACAGTGGCTACGCCCAAAGGTGACGATTGGCGTTTTGGAAAAGAGGAAATTGCAGGTCATGACCAACAAATCTGTTATCCAGACCGAAAACGCCCCTCAGGCGATTGGTACCTACTCTCAGGCTGTTAAAGCCGGGGACACCGTGTATCTGTCTGGCCAGATTCCGCTGGACCCGGAAACCATGGAAGTGGTGGCGGGCGACTTTGCCGCCAAGACCCGTCAGGTGTTCGAGAACCTGAAAGCCGTGTGTGAAGCGGCCGGTGGCGAGCTGAAGGACATCGTCAAACTGAATATCTACATGACGGACCTGGCCAACTTCGCCACTGTCAACGAGATCATGGCCACCTATTTCCAGGAGCCGTATCCGGCACGCGCCGCCGTCGGTGTAGCCGCGCTGCCGAAAGGCGTTCCGGTGGAAATGGAAGCCGTTATGGTGCTCAGCTAAGCGTCAGAGCTTGCTGATCATCTCCCGGTACCCCGCCCGATAGTCGGGGTACCGGAATTCAAAGCCACTCTGAAGCAGTTTTCGATTACTGCAGCGCTTGCTACCGGCCCGCCCGCCTTTACGGGCGCCTTCCACCGGGGCTTTGCACGGCACCTGAGTCCGCACCCAATCAACCACCTCATCCAGCCGAACCGGCTCGCAATCACTGGCGACGTAAAGTGGCTCCAGGTCCTCACCGTTCAGGGCTTTTTGCGCAAGCCATGCCACAGCGTTGGCGGCATCCACTTCGTGTATGCGATTGCTGAAAGGCGCGGGTGGTTGGGGATTCATGCGGCCTTCCAGGACTTCCTCAAGAAAACGCTGACGGCTGGGGCCATAAATGCCACTGAAGCGAACAACGGTGGCTGGATGCCCGCTGTTCAGGGCGGTACGTTCGCCCTGGAGGATTTGTTGACCAGTGAACCGGTCCGGATCGGCAGGGCTGTTCTCATCGACCCAGCTGTCATCATTCTGCGCAAAGACGCTGGTGCTGCTGATGAAGATCAGCCGTTTGAGGGATTGCTCACCGATGACGTTGAGCAGGTTCTTGAGGCCAGTGACATAGGCTTGATGATAACCCTCTTCGTCATAGCTGGATGGCGTCAGGCAATAGACGACGATGTCCAGGTGTTCCGGAAGCTTGCCAGCCATGGATTCCGGGTGGGTCAGATCTGCCCCGATCCCGGTCACTCCCTGGGGAACCCGATCCGGGTTGCGGCGCAGCCCGTATACATCTCCGGCGCCCAGCAGAACCGTGGCAATGTCACCTCCGAGCTTGCCGCAGCCCGCCACCAGAATTTGTGCCTTTTGCTTGTCATCAGTCATTGCCATAGACAATTTCAATCCTTATCCTTTGGCTGATAAAGTAAGTGAAACTTCGACCTGAGTACGTCAACCGGAGCTCACCATGACCCTCACCGAGTTACGATACGTTGTTACGCTTGCCCGGGAAAGGCATTTTGGCCGTGCCGCAGAGCGCTGTCATGTCAGCCAGCCGACCCTTAGCGTTGCGGTTAAAAAGCTGGAGGATGAGCTCGGTATCCCATTGTTCGAGCGCAGCAAAAGCAGTATTCGGGTGACCGAAGTTGGCCAGCGTATCATTGAGCAGGCCCAGCGGGTTCTGGACCAGGTGGGCGTGATCAAGGATATGGCGCAGGACGGCAAGAATCAGCTCAATTCGCCATTGAAGGTCGGCGCGATTTACACCATCGGACCCTACCTGTTCCCGCATTTATTACCGGAGCTGCGCAGAGCGGCGCCAGACATGCCCCTGTACATAGAAGAGAACTACACCGCCAGCCTGCGCCAGAAGCTGCGGCACTCAGAGTTGGATGCCATCATCATTGCCCTGCCGTTTGAAGAGCCGGAAGTAGTAACCCTGCCGCTTTACGATGAGCCGTTTGTGGTGCTGCTGCCAGCAGATCATCCGCTGACAGAGAAAGAGCAGGTGACGGCCGAAGAGATGGCGAAAGAGCAATTGTTGCTGCTCGGGCCCGGCCACTGTTTCCGGGATCAGGTGCTGGAGTCATGTCCGCCCCTGGTGGATGCCATCACCAAACGGGCGGATAACGGCAGACCGGAGCTGGTGACCGAGGGCAGTTCGCTGGAAACCATCCGGCACATGGTGGCCTCCGGTCTGGGAATCACGGTACTGCCGCTGTCGGCCGCCACTGCCATCAAATACCAGGAAGATATCCTTGCGGTGCGGCCTTTTGCGGCGCCGGTGCCTTTCCGAACCGTGGCGCTAGCCTGGCGTGTAACCTTCCCGCGGCCCAAAGCCATCGATGTACTGTCACTGGCGGCTAGCCAGTGCCGGGTGATAGAAAAAGCCAAAACCGACACACCGGCGGTTGCTGAAAGCGCCTGAGGGCCGTATGACGTCACTGGAGGACATCCCGGTAACCCAGCTCAAGGGCGTAGGAAGCGCCCTGGCGGAAATACTTGCCAGGCTGGGCATCCACTCCATTCAGGATCTCCTGTTCCATCTTCCCTACCGTTATGAAGACCGCACTCGCGTAGTGCCCATGGGCAGCCTGCGTATCGGCGATATTGCTGTGGTGGAAGGTGAGGTCATGAAGGCCGACCTGGTGATGGGCCGCCGGCGCAGCCTGCAGGTGACGTTGCGGGATGACACCGGGTTTCTGGTGATGCGGTTTTTTCACTTCAATGCCGCCCAGAAAAACCAGCTTGCTGAAGGCACGCGAGTACGCTGTTTCGGCGAAGTGCGACCGGGCCGGGCCGGTTACGAATTCTACCATCCGGAGTACCAGACCAATCCACCTCCCATGCCGTCGGCCGAACAGGCGACGCTCACGCCGGTGTATCCGCTGACCGAGGGCATTCAACAGCCCCGGGTCAGGGGGCTGTGTCAGCAGGCCCTGAGCTATCTGGATCGCTACCCCATCAAGGACTGGCTGCCCCCGGCACTGCTGGCGGACTACCAGTTGCCCGGCATAACCGAGGCTGTTCGCCTGGTGCATTTGCCTCCGGCCGGCGCCCCGGTGCATCTGCTGGTAGAGGGAAAGCACCCGGCTCAGCAGCGGCTGGTGATGGAGGAGTTGCTGGCGCATCAGCTTAGCCTGTTGCAGGTCCGGGAGCAGATACAGGCCCGGGAGGCCTTGCCGCTGCTACCAGCGGGAGACCGGGCAGAGCGATTTCTGGAGCAACTGCCGTTTAGTCTGACCGGTGCCCAGCGCCATGTGATGGCCGATATCCGGCAGGATCTGAGCCAGCCGGTGCCGATGCTTCGCCTGGTTCAGGGTGATGTCGGCTCGGGAAAAACCGTGGTCGCCGCTCTGTCGGCCCTGCAAGCCATCGAAGCCGGCGCCCAGGTAGCCTTGATGGCACCTACCGAAATTCTGGCGGAGCAACACTATCAGAACTTCCGTAATTGGCTGGAGCCATTGGGTGTGGAGCTGGTCTGGTTGTCGGGGAAGGTGAAAGGCAAGGCCCGGCAGTCAGCATTGAATGCGGTCGCCGAGGGCCGTGCTCAGATTGCCATTGGTACCCATGCCCTGTTTCAGGATGACGTGGTATTCCAGCGCCTGGCGCTGGTAATTGTCGACGAACAGCACCGGTTTGGCGTGCACCAGCGGCTGGCCCTGAGAGAGAAAGGGGTTGGCGGAACGCTGGCGCCGCACCAGTTGATCATGACGGCGACGCCCATACCGCGAACCCTGGCCATGAGCGCTTACGCCGACCTAGATACCTCCGTGATTGATGAGCTGCCACCAGGGCGTAAGCCCATTGAAACGATTGTGCTGCCGGAGAGTCGCCGGGACGACATCATTGAGCGGGTACGCAAGGCCTGCAGGGAAGGGCGGCAGGCCTACTGGGTATGCACTCTGATTGAGGAATCCGAGGCGCTTCAGTGCCAGGCGGCGGAAGTGACCGCCCAGGAGTTGGTTGAGAGGTTGCCGGACCTGTCCATTGGCCTTGTTCATGGCCGCCTGAAAGCCCAGGAAAAAGCCGCGGTAATGGAGCGTTTCAAAGACGGTGAACTGGACTTGCTGGTAGCTACCACGGTGATCGAGGTCGGCGTGGATGTGCCCAATGCCTCTCTGATTATTATCGAGAACCCGGAGCGGCTCGGGCTGGCGCAGTTACATCAGCTGCGGGGCCGGGTTGGCCGCGGTGAGCAAGCCAGTTTCTGCGTGCTGATGTATCACCCGCCCCTGTCCAATAATGGCAAGGCCAGGTTACAGGCGCTGCGGGACAGTCAGGATGGTTTCTTTATCGCCGAAAAGGATCTTGAGATTCGGGGGCCTGGAGAAGTGCTGGGTACTCGCCAGACTGGCTTGATGCAGTTTCGCCTGGCCGATTTTGAACGCGACAAGGGTTGGATTGAACCCATTCGTGACATGGCTCCGAGCCTGATGAGGGAGCCTCGGGTAGTCTCAGCACTTATCAGACGGTGGCTGGGTGAGAAAATTCGTTATGGCGACGTATAGTGTTGATCATGAATTTCATACCGCCTGTGCTCGTGGCCGATATTGGCCTGTTAATGTCGCGTTAATGACTGCAAAATGCATGAAAACTGATTGATAACCTTTGTCCGGAGAATGCTATGGAACTTCCTGTTGTGGTACAGCAGGCACTTGGTGATAACGCCCCCGGTGTATCGTTCCGGAGCGTAAGCCAGATTGATACCGGCCATTTGCTCCGAATGGTACTGCTCAGCGACGATCAAGGTAATCTGCAGGCCATCTGCCGTCGCAACGATATGCTCGATCTGGAAGCCCTGAACAAGCGTCTGGGGCGGGATCTGAGAATGATGCAGCGGCGCGAGCAGGTTCGGGTCCGCCAGAAAGCCGGGCTTCAGGAGTTGCCGGCGCTGCCATCACTCACCGGTTGGCCGACCGTAGTTGACCGGCGTGTGGATGAACTCGAGGCGGTCGCGCTGGAGTTGGGGGAACAGGACCTGGGCCTGATGATGCCGGGGGAAGATTTCCGCCAGTTGACGGCAAAGGCCGCCCGACACGATTTTGCGGTGGATACCGCGAAAATATCCGTCAATCTTGACAATCACGCCGCCGACCGTGACCAGCTGCATTCCGCCATCAAAAAGTTCACCGGCTTGCGTATTCAGCAGCGACTGGAGGATACACTGGAGCTGCCACCCTTGCCCGAGACCGCTCAGCGCATCATTCATCTGCGGGTAAACCCCAATGCGGTAATGGGGGATCTGGTTGATGTGGTGGAGAGCGACCCAAGCCTGGCAGCCCAGGTCGTGAGTTGGGCATCATCATCGTTCTACGCCGCTGCAGGGCAGGTGCGTTCCGTCCACGATGCGGTGTCCCGGGTACTGGGTTTTGATCTTGTGATGAACCTGGCCATGGGCCTGGCGCTGGGGCGTGCCCTGAAGCACCCGAAGGATCATCCGGACGGTTATGTGGATTACTGGCAGCAGGCCATCTGGCAGGCTCAGTCTGCGGGTATTCTCGCGAGCATGATGCCTCGAGGGCAGCGACCTCTGTTTGGCCTCGCCTACCTGGCGGGTTTGCTCCATAACTTCGGGCATCTGGTACTGGCTCAGGTGTTCCCGCCGCATTTCAAGCTGGTCTGCCGGTCGCTGGAGGTGAACCCGCACATTGATTCCAGTGTCATTGAGCATTACCTGCTGGGGATCACCCGGGAGCAGATTGCGGCGCAGTTGATGGAAAACTGGGGTATGCCGGACGAGGTGACACTGGCTATTCGCTACCAGAAGAATCCTGCCTATGACGGGCCTCACAATGTATATGCCCGTCTTTTGTGGCTGGGGCGGCAGTTGCTGACCGAGCGTGGTGTTGCCTTGGGCGCAGGTGAGCCGGCAACTCAGGCCGTTTATGATGAGCTGGGTCTGGACAGAGAGCTGGTTCAGGAACAGTTTGATGAGCTGGTGCGCCGAAAAGACAGCATTATGGCCATGGCCGGGATGATGAGCCAGGGCGGATAAAAAAGGGCCGGCCTTTGAGGCCGGCAAGTTCACCCGCTTGTTGCAGAGTCGTCCAAACTTGTCAGGAGAAAACAACGGGGAGGCTGTTCCAGTGTGGTGGGAGCGGCCTCCTGTTTTTAAATTTAGACAAGCTCCGGGAAAAGGAAAGGTGACCGAATGCAGATTACATAAATGAGCATGGTGTCAGCTTTCCTTGAGGCTTAAAGCTATTGATTTGCTTTGACATATTTTTGAGGCGGGCGTCCGGTCAGTAACAAAAAGTTACAAAACCCTGGCGTCAGTCAAAACGATGATGCCGGATTGCGGTAGCGGCCCGACGGATTTCATCGGAATACTCCCTTTCCAACGCAAACCGTTCTTTGTCCATTTCCCGGATGGTCGCGGAGTCGGTATTCTTCCTCGCCCGATGGGTGGGCATATGCTGAATCTTGTCGTGCACCGTCTGGAACACCTGAAAGGGTGGTTTTTCCAGCAGTTCCGGGGCCAGGTAATCCAGCAGACCCTTGAATCTCAGACAGGCCTCGGAATACTCCACCTGGTCTTCCTCTACCGCCATGGCGATAATCCGGATACTTTCAATCATTTCGTCCCGACGCCGGGCCTGAAACTCCTCGGTTTTCTTCTGGCGCAGCCGCTGTTCGGACAACAGCCTGGATTGGCGCCAGATATACACCAGTAACACACCGATAATAACCAGCCCGATGGCAATAAAGACCAATTGCAGCCCTCTGGGCATGGTTACACTCCTGTTTGTTCAAGAGGCCGCTATCAGGCCTGTTTCTGTTGAGGTTCGGGTTGCCAGACTCTGACATCAACCGCCTGGCCGTTCAAGACCGAGGTTCCCGAAACCGGATCCACCAGGGCATCATCCAACAGATCGTTGATGCTGACCCCGGCGTGGGACGATGCCACTGATTGGCCGGTGCCTGATCGATGGTGACCCCAACCGTGGGGGATGGACACCACACCCGGCATAATGTCCTCGGTGATTTCCACCGGGATCACCACGTCTCGCCCCTGAACCGAAACCTCGGCATGATCTCCGGGGTTCAACGCTCGTTTGCTGGCATCGTCCGGGTGGATAAGCAGGGTGCAGCGGCCTTTGCCTTTGACCAGGCGCTGGCTGTTGTGCATCCACGAGTTGTTGCTGCGGACATGGCGACGGCCAATCAACAGCAGGCCGTCAGCGGTGGCAGATTCAAGGGTAGCCTGCATGCGCTCCACATCCGCGAGATAGCGGCGAGGTGCCATCTGAATCAGACCATCGCGGGTGAACAGCCGCTCCGGTAACGCCGGTTGCAGGGGGCCGAGGTCGATGCCATGCGGTGCGGCTTTCAGAGCAGAAAGTGATAGGCCTTTAGGTAATTCATCCCAACGTCGATTGAGTGGACTCAGCCGGGCCAGACCTTTGAGAGGGTTACGCTCCGGAAGAATGTCCATCACCAGTTCGATGGCGGTTTGGGCGAATGGGCGCACCGGGCCGGCGTCGGCACCATAGGGGCCTGTTCGCAAGAGCAGATCCAGAATAGGATCTGGTCCCAGTTTTTTGAACGCCCTCCAGCCCATTTCCGAGCGTAGGGGCAGGCGCCCGCCTTTGCGCTGTTTTTCCAGTCGGTGCGCCAACTCCAGCAGAATCTGCCAGTCGTGGCGGGCGTTGGCCGCCGGCGGAAACAGTGCTTCGCTGTATTTGGCCACGTTGCGTACGGCAAACTGACTGAAGATCAGATCATAGTGACTGCGCTCCAGGGCCGCCGTTGGCGGCAGAATGACATCAGCATGGCGGGTGGTCTCGTTCAGGTAGTAATCCACGGACACCATGAAATCCAGCCCCTCCAGGGCCGACTCCAGTCGCTGGCCGTTAGGGCTCGATAGCACAGGGTTGCCGGCGACGGTCACAAAGGCACGGACCTGACCTTCGCCAGGTGTAAGCATTTCATCGGCCATGGTGCTGGCCGGGTACTCTCCCCCAAATTCCGGTAGGCCGCGAACCCGGCTGTGGCGCTTACCGAAATGCCCGCGCTGACCGGACATGGCGCCAAGCGCCACCAGATCCACCGCCGGTTGGGTAAACAGTACGCCACCGGGTATATCCAGCTTGCCGGTCAGGATATTCAGGCAGTAAGCCAGCCACGTGGTGGTACCGCCAAACGCCTGGGTGCTGGTGCCCATTCGGGTATACAGGGCTGCCCGTGGCGTTTTGGCCAGCTGTCGTGCCAGCTGTCGGATGGCCTCAGCCTCAATGCCGGTGTGTCTGGTTACCGCTTCCGGTGAGAACGACAGGGCGGCCAGGCGCAGAAGATCCACGTCTTTCACCAGCCGCTCGGCCGCGCCGGGGTCCACCAGGTTCTCTTCGAACAGAGTGTGTACCATGGCCATCAGCAGGAAGGCATCGGTGCCGGGTCGGATAAAATGGAATCTGTCGGCCAGGCGGGCGGTTTCGGTGCGTCGGGGGTCGATAACGACGAGTTGACCACCGCGTTGCCGCAGTGCTTTAAGGCGGCCCCGGATGTCCGGTACGGTCATCAGGCTGCCGTTCGAGGCCATCGGGTTGCCGCCAATACAGATGAACAGATCGGTATGGTCGATGTCCGGAATCGGAAACAGAATCTGGTGACCAAACATCTCCAGGCTGGCCAACATGTGCGGTAGCTGGTCGTTGGACGTGGCAGAGAAGCGATTCTGGGTGCCGATGGCCCGCAAAAACGGCATGGTGGTCATCAGCGCGCCGTGATTGTGAACATTGGGGTTGCCGAGGTAGACCCCGATACTGTTCCGGCCGTAGGTTTTCCGAATTCCATGAAGCTTCTCGGCAACCAGGTCAAAGGCGTCCTCCCAGGATAGCTCTTCCCAGCCCTGGGCAGTTTTGCGTATCGGCTTCTTCAGGCGCTCCGGGTCTTCATGCAGATCCTGAAGTGCGACGGCTTTGGGGCAGATGTGGCCCAGGCTCAGAGGATCCTGATCGTCGCCCTTGATACTGGTGATTTTGCCGTTGTTGACCTCAATGGCAACGCCACACATGGCTTCGCAGAGGTGACAGGTGCGGTAGTGGACGCCGTTTTCCATGCAGGCTCTCCCGGAATTCTTGTTGTTTGGTTTCATATTGCAACCAGATTATCAGGAAAACGACCCGGAATGAAAAACCGATTGTGATTGTGGCCCCAAAAGGCCCATAAAAAAGGCCAGTCCGGAGACTGGCCTGAGGAGGGTAGACCTGAGTAACCCGTGTTCTATTCGTACTGAGCCGGAATTTCCTTCACCGGGTTGGATATAAAATTCAGGTAGACGCCTTGCTCGGGGATGATCAATGGGATTTCCGTATTGATGATTCCGAGGGCGACAGCCTCTACGTCGATGTGGGGGACATTGAAGTTCCGTTGTTCGATCTGCATCCGGCCGTCATCAAAGAACACCACACGCCCTTCCAGTTCCAGAGTGAAAGGATAGCCAAAGAGGTTGTGAGTCAGTGGCAAGTCTGTGGGAATTCCGAGGATGGACGCGGTTGCCTTCAACCCGGGGGCATCAAGAAACAGCTCGGCTTTGGTTTTGAAAATCGTCTCACCCTGATCATTCTCGGTGATGTAACCCGGAATCAGGCTGTTTCTGGCGCAGGATGCTCCCGTACATTCAGGATCGTCCTTGGCGTAGCGCATTCTTAATACCTGGGGCCCGGTGCTGGAAACCGTGCTCAGCAACGACAGGTGAACGTCGAGAGACGTGGTCGCCAGTTGGGTTGGGTAAAGCAGCACTTTGACGGCGTCTCGCCCGGTGTCGGGATCCACGGTAGGTCCAATAACCTCCGTATTCAGAGCGTAGGTCTGATAGATGAATTTTTTGCGGGGGCAATCGGCACCGTCAACCGCACAACCAACCCGGGCATCCTCGGCATGGTCCTGGGTTACGAGCAGTTTTGCGGCGTTTGCCGAGGGCAAAAAGCCTTCACTATCGCTCCCCTGGTGATTAAATGGCTCAAGACACGATTCGCTGCCGAGGTCATCGCAGTCAATCGCAAGATTCGAATTGGTGTCCCGAATCGGCAGATTCCGCAGCGGTGTGAAGACTGTGGAGCGCGCTTCTGAACCGGTAAATACGATCTCAAGATTATCAGGGCCATTGTTCCCGTCACCGTCATTGAGGCCTTCCAGCAGATCCGTTTTCAGTGGTATGCCGTCCTCGTCGCAAATCGACGTGTACTGTCCAGGAGTGCAAGTGCCGCTCTGCTCTGAGGAGGCCAGAATGTAGCGGTAATGCGCACCGACCTGCCACGGCTGCTCTGGGTAGAACCGGATGCGCTGGTTGTTTTTCTCTAATCGGCCTGCCACCTGTTGGTTCAGGACGGTAACGGTACCGTTTGCTTCCTGTGCAATTTCCTGAACGGTAAAGGTCTCACCGACGATGACTGAATCCAGATCGAGAGACTTGGAAAACACGACCGTGATTGGCCGGTCCGCCGGCATTTTGCTGACGGGTAACACGTCACCGGCGTTGTTGGCGTCGGCGGTCCAGCATTTCCCGAATACGCCGTTTTCCAGATCCAGGGTGTTTTCGTAGTCGGTTTCACATGGGTAGCCAGGGTAGGTCGTCAACGCCAGGGGGAATCCTTTATTTCCCGGGCTACCGTTTTCTTCAATGCTATCGAGCTCAAAGCTTAACGGAGAAACCATCGCGCGGTTGCCCGCCAGGTCTGTAAGTCCGTCGACAGACACGGAATACGGTACGCCATGCTTCAAGCCACCCTGCGGATTAAGCACAAGCGCTGTTCCATCCAACCGAGCCTGAAGGTTAGTTACCGGTGCACCGTTTTCAATGAGTTCGACACCATTCTCGACAGATGCCGGATCAAGCGGCTCATCAAAGAACAGAATGATCGGGTCACCCGGGCGCTGCATGGACTGTCGGGTTGCCGGAACGGCATTCGCAGGGCCGGGCATCCAGCTCACCAGGCTGGGTGGTGTGGCATCCAGTTCCCGCAGGTTCTCGGCATCCAGTACCGAGTCGGCATCGGTTGCGGCCTGCAGATGGAAGGCAATGGTGGAATCGGTGAATTCCTGACCCAGCAGGTTTGGTTCCACCATGCCGATGGCGTCGATGGTCAGAACGCCGTCCCGAACCAGAGCAATGCCGCGCAGTTCAACCCCCATCAGATCCTGGGACAGCGCGGCATTCGGCTGTGCTGCCTCCGTGTTCATGGATACGTCCATAAACAGGGTGATATGCCGCGGGGCATTGATGTCATCGGTGTACTGGTTCGGGCTCATGTAGCCGGATGCATCCGAGAGCATGGTCACTTTGATGGTGCCGGTTTGCTGGTCTTCGCCGGTCGCGGCATCCAGAACCTGTACCTTGCCACCCACGAGTACGTTCAGGCTGGTGCTTTTCAGCACACTGCCCTTGGGAATGCGCAGCGGCAGTGCTTCGTCAGCATCAAACGCCGGGGCGTATGCGAGCTCGGCAAACAGGTCCCCGGTTTGTTGAGAGGGGCCGGCTTCGCCCTGGAGTACCGAGTTGAGCGTTACCGCATTGAGGGCCTGGCCGTTGAGCACAGAGCTCAGCTCACCGTTGCCGGAATCTACGGCGGTTTGTTGCAACACAACCGTTGGGCCGGTCTCTCTCGGGGTAAAGGTGAATTCCCCGGTGAAGCGGTTGTCCTCACTGCTGTCGGTCAGGCTGGCGAGGTTGGTCAAATGCAGGGTATAGGTTTCACCGGTGTCGAGAATATCCTGCTTGCTGCCGCACTGCGACAGTTCGGGGGTTACGCAGGGGTCAACCGTAATGCGGTTGCCTTTAACCAGTACCGTCGCCGGAACCTCTTCACCGCTGGCGTCCTTTAACTGAATACTGCCGCCGAGTGATTGCCATTCAGGATGGACCGGTTGCGTCATGGCAAACCGGAAGGTCGAAAAATTCATGGCCTGGAATGGGCTGTCGCTGGCGGGTACTTGCCAGGCAATGTCGAAAGTGTCTGCGGTGTTGGCCAGCCCCGCGAGACCCGCATAGGCGCCACGGGTTGCGAACTGGATGCCGTCATCACCAGTAGCGTTCGGAGTAGTGATTTGCCGGCCGCCCTCGGCGGCCAGCGGCTCCTGGAAGGTTACGGTGAATTCTTCGCCGGTCGCAAGCGGGTTAGCAGGCTCAAGCTTCAGACTTTTGCCATTATCGATCAAGGTCACGGTAAATGGCTGGGGCTGGTCGTTACTCTGCAGGGTGATCTTGTTCTGCAGGGTCGCTTCATCATCAGTAATCGCATGAGAGAAACGCAGCACGATATCCGCTTTCGGGCTGATATCAGCCTGCCCATCCATCGGGAAGGAATAGACCATCGAACCGGGTCTGGGTTTTTCGTCAATGGACTGTTTGTCGCCACCACCGCAGGCGGCCAGCAAAATGGCCGGAATCAGTGCCAGGGTCTTGTTGTACTTCATGGCAAGCCTCCTCAGAACTTCAGGGTGATGGATCCGCTGAATACGTGGATATCACCATCGGCAGTGACACTGGTTTCGTCACCGTCGTAGTCCACCACGGTGAAGTCGCGCTCCTGCAGTTGCTGGTACTGATAGCCCAGGTCGAGGCGCACCGGGTAGGCGAGCAGGCGGGTGCGGTCGTAAGTGGCACTGATACCAAGGCCAACCACCAGTTTGTCGGTATCCAGGTAGTTGAGCTCCGGATTACGAGTGGTTTTAAGGGGAGACTCTTCGTAGGCAACACCGCCACGAAGGGCGAAGTTCTTGTTCAACTGATATTCGGCGCCGAGGCGAGGAATCAGGATGTCGTCGAAACCGATGCGGTTTCCGGAGGCCACGGAACCCTGATCCTTGATGGAGTCGCCGCTGAATTCGTCTTCCAGTTCCGACCAGTTCTGTTGTTCGATACTGCCGCCAATGCGCCAGCCGTCACCCGAGTATTGGGTACCGATGGCGATTGTTTCAGGCTGGAATGAGTCGATGGTCGTCACAGCCAGGCTGAGCCCGGGATCCGGGATGGTCTGGGTCACGATGATGTTGGAGTCGACCGTGGTTGAGGCCGAGGACTTCGTCCGGTAGGTCAGCGCCGTTTCCCATCCGTTCAGGAAACAGTCAGATTCAGGACAAAATGTGCTGCCCAGATCGATGTTCGTGCCCAGAATGGTCTTCAGAGAAGGCTCGGCATTGACCGCAAGGCGCTCACGGCTGGTTTCGCCGCCCAGCGTCGAGACGGCATCAAGATTAGCGGTCGCTTCGAGCGTTACCCGAACCGAAGCACCGGCGGAAATACCGCGCCAGATCGGGGTTGCACCACCGATGTTAAGGAACAAAGGTTCTTTCCCGTATTGAAGGAACTGTCCGCTCTCGCTGGTTTCAGAGCTGAAAGCCAGCATCTCCTTACCGTACTTTTCCACGCCCGCAATAAACCCGAGATAGATGGGGTGCCCGAACCGGGTGAGTGACCCAAGGTTGGTCTTCATGCCGATCAAAACGTGTTGGCTCGGAGAGTCCGAGACAATGTCACCGCTGGCGTTGGGATTGTCGGAACGCAGCTCCTGTTCGGAATGAAGGATACCCGCCGTAAGTTCGCCACGAGGATCTTTCGTCAGCGCTGCCGGATTGTAGTAGGTGGCAGAAACCTGCTCATTGAACATCGAAAGGGACTGGGCGGTGGCCACATCGACCGGCATTACACCATAACTGGTGCCCAGGTTGCCCATACTGGCACTGGTGGGCATGGACAGGGAGGCGGAAACTGCTGCAACGGCAAGGGATACCGCCCGTACTGAGAATCGGGGGGAAAGAACCATGTATACACTCCGTTCACTCATTGTTTTTGTGCTCAGTCCCGAGGGATTCCTTTCAGGACTGGTACGCTTGTTCAGGTTTTAGTGTATGAGGCTTGTCTGATCGGGACGTTGGCATTTTTGACACGACAGAGTGTCGGTAGAACCACGTACCTCAAGAATTGTCTAAAACGGCCGAAAACTCATGAGCTTAAAAGGTGGGCTTCTGTGTATTTCTGTTACTTAATGTTTGCGGTTTTGTGAACGGGCACAAAAAAGCTCCCCAAGGGGAGCTTTAGTGGCATGTAAAAAATGTCGACACTCAGGCGGATTTTTGTAACTTTCTTCTGATTGTGAGCATGCCCAGAATGCCAAGTCCCAGCAGGCCCAGTGTTCCTGGCTCAGGAACCTGTACAGGAACGGACTTGCCAAAGATCGCTACATGAGAAATGGCGCCTCTGTTCGGATAAAAGCCCTGAAGATCCAGTACGTCCTGGCCATTCCAGCTGCCGATGTTGAACAGGTATTGTGGCTCGTTGCCGTCTTTGACAACCAGGTAACACTCAGGGCACACAATGTAGTCCGGGCCATCCCAGCTGATCACCGCGTTGTTAGGGTCTCCGGTGAAACTGGTGGAGTAGAAGGATTGGTAGGAGCCTTCTTCCGGGCCTTCGTAGTTGGACTTGTAAAGCAAAGTGAGGTCGGACGTTCCAAAAAGGGCTGCAACGTCACCGGCGTCAAGCGCTGGATTTGGGGGGCCTACGTCGACAGTTTTGTCGGCGTCTGCGGGGCCAAGGATCAGGGCCATAGCCCCAGCAGACCAGGTTAATGCCAGAGCCGCAATAACGTGTGTTATCTGCTTTGTAATCTGTTTCATTTTTCACCTTCTCTCAGGGCAAGCCCTGAACGCAGTGCGGCGAAGCCGCGATCTGTACTTACGTCTGACTTTCAGCACAGTGTGTGCCAATAGGATTATTTGACGTTAAAACAGAGGCTTGGGCAGTGCTTAAGAGAAGGTTGGAGGCGTATGTGTAAATAAGTTGGACAGGAGTGAGTTGGGTGCGGGTTGGGGGAGGAGTTTGGGAGATGGTGGGCCCAGCTGGACTCGAACCAGCGACCAAGGGATTATGAGTCCCCTGCTCTAACCAACTGAGCTATAGGCCCGGAAAAGAAAACGGGCGCCATTATACCCACGAGGGGTAGCGCCCGCTACTGTCTTGGGGATTAACCGTTGCCCTGGTCGTCAATGAAGCCGCGCAGGTGATCGGAGCGGGAAGGGTGGCGCAGTTTGCGCAGGGCCTTGGCTTCGATCTGACGGATACGCTCCCGCGTAACATCGAACTGCTTGCCGACTTCTTCCAGAGTGTGGTCGGTGTTCATCTCGATACCAAAGCGCATGCGCAGTACTTTGGATTCCCGAGCGGTCAGGCCGGCCAGCACGGAGCGGGTGGCTTCGCGCAGGCCTTCAGCCGTGGCTGAATCCACTGGCGACAGAGCCTGGATATCTTCGATGAAATCGCCCAGATGACTGTCTTCGTCGTCACCAATGGGTGTTTCCATGGAGATCGGCTCTTTGGCGATCTTCAGCACCTTGCGGATCTTGTCTTCCGGCATGTCCATGCGCTCGCCCAACTCCTCGGGTGTGGGCTCGCGGCCCATCTCCTGCAGCATCTGGCGGGAGATGCGGTTGAGCTTGTTGATCGTCTCGATCATGTGCACCGGAATCCGGATCGTGCGGGCCTGATCCGCGATGGAGCGGGTGATGGCCTGGCGAATCCACCAGGTAGCGTAGGTGGAGAACTTGTAGCCACGACGGTACTCGAACTTGTCGACCGCCTTCATCAGGCCAATGTTGCCTTCCTGGATCAGATCCAGGAACTGCAGGCCGCGGTTGGTGTATTTCTTGGCGATGGAAATAACCAGACGCAGGTTGGCCTCAACCATTTCCTTTTTGGCGCGGCGGGCTTTCGCCTCGCCGATCGACACCCGGCGGTTGATTTCCTTGATGTCGGCCACGTCCAGATCCACTTCGGTCTGAACGTTCTGGATGCGCTTCTGCAGGCGAACGATTTCATCTACACGCTCACCGATAGCGGCCGCATAGGGCTTTTTGGTGGCGGCAATTTCGCCGGCCCACTCAAGATCAGTTTCGTTGCCCGGGAACCATTTGATGAAGTCTTTGCGCGGCATTTTGCAGTCGCGTACACAGATCTGCATGATGGCGCGCTCATTCTCGCGGACCAGGTCGTTGGTTGAACGAACGACGTTCACCAGTTCGTCAAACGCCTTGTTGGCCAGCTTGAACGGGGCGAAAACCTGGCCCAGTTCGTTCAGGGCTTCCTGGGTTTTCTTGTGCCCACGGCCGTGTTTGGCCAAGGCCTTCTCGGCAGCGTCCAGCTTCTCTTTCAGCAGCTCGAAGCGCAGCCGGGTTTCTTCCGGATCTGGCCCGTTGTCGTTGTCGTCTTCGCTGGAGGTGTCGTCATCGTCGTCATCGCTGCTGGTATCGCTGTCATCAGCAGAGGTGTCTTCGGTGCTGGTGTCTTCACCCATGAACGGCTCGGCGTCGTCCGGGTCGAGGAAGCCGGTGACGATGTCGCTGATGCGACCTTCATTCTCGATGATGCGGTCGTAGGCCTGAATCACGGTGCCGGCGGTGCCCGGGAAATGTGCTACAGCGGCCATGACATCGCGAATGCCTTCCTCGATGCGCTTGGCGATGACAATTTCGCCTTCGCGGGTCAGCAGCTCAACGGTGCCCATCTCGCGCATGTACATGCGCACCGGATCGGTGGTGCGGCCAGCGTCGGTCTCAACGGCGGCAAGAGCAGCAGCGGCTTCGGCGGCAGCAGCTTCGTCGGCAGTGGAGTCACCTTCGGTCATCAGCAGGGTATCCGCGTCTGGTGTCTCTTCGCACACCTGGATACCCATGTCGTTGATCATCCGGATAATGTCTTCAACCTGATCCGGATCTGCGATATCTTCCGGGAGGTGATCGTTTACCTCGGCGTAAGTCAGGTAACCTTGTTCCTTGCCTCGTGCGATGAGGTCTTTCAAACGTGATTTCTGCGAATTGCCTGACATAGACACCCTGTGAACTCGCTTTTAAAAAGGAAAAAAGTTAAACAGCCATTATAGCTGTCGCTCGGTTGCGCTGCCACCGAATGGTTAGATGGTGATCAGGGCAACAGGTTTCAAGTGCTCAGCTTTCAGCCTTCGGATTTAACGTACCGGCGCTGAGCGTTCGCAGCTCCTCCCGTTCTTCCGGGGAAAGCTGTGCCAGGTTCCGGAGCAGTGTTGCCAGCCTCTGCTGACGCGCGGCCTCTTCATTCGGGCTTAACAGCTCTCTGGCAGCCGCCAGTGTGCTTTCCCGGGCCGGTATGTGCTCCAGTTCGTCAAACAGGTTGTAAAACCTGTCCCTGGCCTGTTTGTTCGTGGCCAGCCCCGCGACCAGTGTCTTGCGGGTCTGAATTTTTTCGTCCAGTAACCAGCGGGCAAAACGCCCCGCGCGTTCAAGCTGCCGGGTGCTGTCTGCCAGAGCTTTCACTTCGGTTGCCAGTTCCGGTGCTTCCAGCAAGGCCAGGCACAAGGTGCTGTCTTTGCTGAGTTTTACGTCAATCCGCTCTTCCGTGGGCCGGCTCTGGCCTTCACCGCGCCAGCCCCGTGCCTTGTAATTCTGGCCCTGCTGGCGGTTCTGCCACTGGTTGCGGCCGCCGCAAAGGCGGAGCATTTCGTGCCACATGGCGTCCCGCAACGTGCTGCGGGGCATCTTGTTCAGCAAGGGCTCAACCCGTGCCCGAAGTTCGCCTCGGTGTTCGGGCAACTGCAGATCAAGGCCCTCGCTCTGGCGATCAAACAGATAGCGTGAGAAGGGTGTGGCGCCCTCAATACGCTTCTGAAATGCGTCCGGCCCTTCTTTGCGCACCAGTGTGTCCGGGTCTTCGCCTTCTGGCAGCATGAGGAACTGCAGGTGCAGCCCGTCTGCCATCAGTTCCAGGGCATTCTCCATGGCCCTGTCCGCTGCCCGAAAACCTGCCTGGTCGCCGTCAAAACAGAACACGATATGCCGAACGTGCCGAAGCAGTGCGGTCAGGCTGTCCTGGTTGGTGGCCGTCCCCAGAGTCGCCACCGCGTAATGGATGCCGTGCTGGGCCAGCGCAATCACATCCATATAGCCTTCGACCACCAGCAACTTGTCCAGTTGTCGAATGGCTTGCCGGGCCTCGAACAGGCCGTAGATTTCCCGGCTCTTGTGGAAAACGTCCGATTCCGGCGAGTTAATGTACTTGGCCTTGTCGTCACCCAGCGTGCGCCCGCCGAAGGCGATGGTTTTGCCTCGGGTGTTCCGGATGGGAAACATAACCCGGTTGCGGAACAGATCCCTGGGGCGGCCGTACTGGTCCGACACCGTGCGGGTCTCAATCAGTGGTGCTTTTAGATCCTTCGGGGCGGCGTCGTAAAGTGCCGTGCCGGTGCCCGGTGCAAAACCAATCTGATACTGCTGGATAATGTTTTCATCCAGTCCCCGCTGCTTCAGGTAGTCCCGGGCATAACCGCCTTGCTGACTGGTCAGTGCTGAGTGATAGAACCGGTTGGCAAACTCCAGGGCATCGGTCAGTGTCCGCGCCTGTTGCATTTCCTGTTTGGCAGCTCGGTCGTACGGCACTTCCAGCCCGGCACGCTTGGCCAGTTCTTCTACCGCTTCGGTAAAACCCAGGCCCTCAAATTCGCGAACAAAGCTGATGGCATCGCCATGGGCTCCACAGCCAAAGCAGTGATAGAAGCCTTTGTCCGGTCGAACGTTAAATGATGGCGTCTTCTCGTCGTGAAACGGGCAGCAGGCCTTGTAGTTGGCTCCGGCTTTTTTCAGCGTGATGCGCGAACCGATCAGCTCCGCCAGATCAATGCGATCCAGCAGGTCTTCAACAAAGCGTTGAGGGATCAATCCGCTCATGGTGGCTCCACTTCAGCCGGGGTGCCGGGTGCGAAGGCATTTTCGCCATAGCCAAAAATGCCGCCGAAGCCAGGCCTCGGCGGCATTTTCAGCTTGCCGGGTGGGGCGAAACGCCGTTCCGGCAATCAGTTGTGCAGTCGATGCGCGCCTGAACTCAGTACAGACGCTCGAACTTGCGCTGTTCCCGCTGAAGCTTCTTGAGATGACGCTTAACGGCAGCAGCTGCTTTACGCTTACGAACAGCGGTCGGCTTCTCGTAGTGCTCACGACGACGTACTTCAGACAGTACACCGGCCTTCTCGCAGGAACGCTTGAAGCGACGCAGTGCTACGTCAAACGGCTCATTCTCTTTCACTTTAACAGCTGGCATTCGAAAATCACCTACCTGATAGATTCGGTTTCAATTTGTTCCGTCGGCCAGTGCCGTACGGGCTCGATCCCTGGTCAGATTGGCTAAAACTCGACCAGTGCTAATTTAGGGCGGCAATGATAGCCGCTGGGCTGGCCAAGGTCAATCACTGTTCAACGAAACTGCCGGAAGCTTTCGGGTTTCTGCTAAAATGCCGCCCACGTACCCGACACCCCTTGGATGTAGTGCCCATTATGCTGATTCTTGGTATTGAAACCTCCTGCGATGAGACCGGTGTAGCCCTGTTTGACGCTCAGCGGGGACTGCTGGCCCATGCCCTTTACAGTCAAATCGGTATGCACGCCGATTATGGCGGCGTGGTGCCTGAGCTGGCCTCCCGGGATCATGTCCGCAAGCTGCTTCCTTTATGCGATGAGGTACTGGCTCAAGCCGGTAAAGCCCGTTCCGATATCGAAGGTATCGCCTATACCGCCGGGCCGGGGTTAGTGGGTGCCCTGATGGTGGGCGGCTCGGTGGCGCATGCCTTGGGGTTTGCACTGGGGATTCCGGTGTTGGGCGTGCATCATATGGAAGGTCACCTGCTGGCGCCCATGCTGGAGGACAATCCGCCGGCGTTCCCGTTTGTCGCGCTGCTGGTGTCCGGTGGCCATACCCAGTTAGTGCGGGTGGATGGCATTGGTGAGTACCAGATGCTGGGTGAATCGGTGGATGATGCCGCCGGCGAGGCGTTCGATAAAACTGCGAAAATGCTGGGGCTGGATTATCCGGGTGGCCCCCGGGTAGCTGCCCTTGCGGAAAAGGGTCGAGAGGGGCAGTACCGTTTTCCCCGCCCGATGACCGATCGTCCCGGCCTGGATTTTTCCTTCAGCGGGCTGAAAACCTACACCCTGAACACCGTGAACGACGCAAAAGATAAAGGCACGCTGGATGAGCAGGTAAAAGCAGACATTGCTCTGGCGTTCGAAGCTGCAGTAGTTGATACCCTGGTCATCAAATGTCGCAGAGCCCTGGAGCAAACCGGGTGTAAGCGGTTGGTCATTGCCGGCGGAGTCAGCGCCAACAAGCGATTGCGGGCGGCACTGGAGACCATGGCAGAAAAGCTGCGTGGTTCGGTTTTCTACGCTCGTCCGGAGTTCTGCACCGACAACGGTGCCATGATTGCCTATGCCGGTGCGCAGCGGCTAAAGGCCGGTCAGCAGGATGGCGAGCGGATTGTGGCGGTCCCCCGGTGGCCTATGAACACTTTGCCGCCAGTGGCGGAACCGCGTCAGAACGGCCTCGTGGACTAGCCTGATCAGACGCTAGAGCCCGGTTTCCCGCCCCTGGGCCAGGCGAATCAGGTTGTTGCGGTGACGCACCACAATCAGCAGGGTCAGCAGTCCGAACAGGGGCAGGGTTTCCGGTTCCAGCAGGGCGCTGATGAGCGGGCCGCTGGTGATTGCCACCAGAGAGGCCACGGCTGAAATGCGCCAGCGCCACATCACGCCCAGCCACAAGCCTGCCATGATGGCGGTGGTGAGCGGTGCCAGCGCCAACCCTGCCCCGAGAGCCGTGGCAACACCCTTGCCGCCTTTGAACCGATAGAAAGCCGGGATCATGTGTCCGGTCACCGCGCACAGGGCAATCATGGCCTGCACCAGAATGGACATACCAAGACTGTGGCCGAGCCAGACGGGCAGCCAGCCCTTGAACGCATCCAGCGCCAGGGTTGCCAGCGCAGGTTGCCAGCCACCTGCCCGGTACACATTGGTGGCTCCGGGGTTGCCGGAACCCAGGGCGCGAGGATCTGGCAGTTTCCAGAGGCGGCACACTGGTATCGCGAACAGCACGGAACCCGCCAGATAAGCGCTGGCGCAAAGCAAGACAATCGCAACGGGTTGGCTAAAGACGTCCATGGCGTAACCGCTGTACAGAGACTGGGCCCTGTGTTCTGTGAGAAAATGCCGCCCGCATCAAGGCAGGCTGGTTGTCCGTCACAGTATCGTCTGCCTGTGTAATATTCAATCAGCCATCAGTGGAAGGCTCGGGAGACCGGTTTGGCAAATGGCAAATGGGACACAGTCCTGATCGAAGGACTGGCGGTGGAAACCGTGATCGGGGTGTACGATTGGGAACGCGAAGTCACACAGCGGCTACTGGTGGATCTGGAGCTGGCGTGGGATAACTCGGTGCCCGGCGCCAGTGACGATGTTGCCGACGCACTCGATTACGCAGCCGTCAGTGAGCGGGTCAGTCAGTGCCTGCAAACGCTGCAGCCCGAGTTGTTGGAGCGGGCCGCAGAGGAGGTAGCCCGTTTGTTGCAGAACGAATTCGGCGTGCGTTGGCTGAGGCTGACGTTGAGCAAACCCGGTGCTGTGCCGGCCGCACGCTCGGTGGGCGTGAGAATTGAGCGGGGTGAGCGGGCATGAAGCGGGTATACATCAGTATCGGCAGCAATATTGAACGCTATCGTCACGTCAGCGCGGCGCTGGATGCGCTGGCCGGTTGGTTTGGAGACCTGGCCATTTCTCCGGTTTACGAGAGCGAATCGGTAGGCTTCGATGGCTCGGATTTTCTGAATCTGGTGGTGGGTGTGGATACCGATATGTCGGTAGGAGAGCTTTCCCGGTGCTTCAAAAAACTCGAGGCAGACAACGGCCGCAAAGCTTCGGCGCCCAAGTTCAGTCCAAGGACTCTGGATCTGGATATTCTCACCTGGGGCGATGCGACCGGCACCCTTGACGGGGTTGAACTGCCCCGGGCTGAAATCCTAAAAAATGCATTTGTCCTGAGGCCGCTGGCCGATATTGCTCCGGACGAGTTGCACCCTGTGTGCGGAGAGAGCTATCGCAGCCTCTGGCAGTCTTACCAGAAGGATCAGAAGCTCTGGCCCGTCGACTTCACCTGGCAGGGGCGGCAGATCTCAAGTTCCGGAGCGGGCGCGGAATAACCGGATCAGGTTGTCGGTGGCGCTGTCTCCAGCGCTGCCATCTTCACTCTCGCCACGCAGTTTCGGCAGGATTTCACTGCCAATCTGTTTGCCCAGCTCCACGCCCCATTGATCAAAACAATCAATATCCCAGATCACACTCTGCACGAAGGTGCGGTGCTCATAAAGTGCAATCAGCGCCCCCAGGGTGTTCGGCGTCAGTCGTTCCATCAGCAGGATGTTGCAGGGCCGGTTGCCGGGAATGGCCTTGTGTGGGGCCAGCTGACGGGCGGCATCACCATCAAGACCGCCGGCCAGCAGTTCCTGCTCGGCCTCTGCTTCGGTCTTTCCAGCCATCATGGCTCGTGCCTGAGACAGGCAGTTGGCAAACAGGGTGGCGTGGTGGCTGGCCACTGGATTGTGGGACGTCAGGGGAATGATGAAGTCGGCAGGAATCAGCCGGGTACCTTGATGAATCAGTTGGTGATAGGCGTGCTGGCCGTTAGCTCCTACGCCGCCCCAGAGCACAGGCCCGGTGTGGTAATCCACGCTGGTGCCATTCTGGGTTACGCGCTTTCCGTTACTTTCCATATCCAGCTGCTGGAGGTGCTCCGGCAGGTATTTCAGATATTCGTCATAGGGTAGAACAGCATGGCTCTCGGCGCCCCAGAAGTTGTTGTACCACACGCTGAGCATGGCCATGATGACCGGCAGGTTTTCCCGGTCGGGCGCTTCTCTGAAATGGGTGTCCATGGCATGGGCGCCGGCGAGTAGCTCCCGGAATGATGCCATGCCAAGCGTTAACGCAATTGGCAGGCCGATGGCAGACCAAAGGGAGTAGCGGCCACCTACCCAGTCCCACATGGGAAAGGTGTTGGCCGGTTCGATGCCGAACCGGGCCGCTTCTTCGACGTTGGCCGTGACTGCCATGAAATGCTGGGAGACCGAGGCTGCGTTGCCACCATTATCGAGAAACCATTGTCGGGCGAGCAGGCTGTTCTCCAGCGTTTCCTGGGTGCGGAAGGATTTTGACTGCACCAGAAACAGCGTGGTGTCCGGATTCAGGCATGCCAGGGTTTCGGTAATGTCGGTGCCATCGATGTTCGCGACAAAGTGACAGTTGATGGAGCCCTGCCAGTAAGGGCGTAGCGCCTCGACGGCCAGCTTCGGCCCGAGAAACGAACCTCCGATGCCAATACTGACAACGTCGGTAAACCGGGCGCCGGTGTGGCCGGTGCGTTCACCACTGTGAATGCTTTCAACCAGCGCTTTCATCTTCCCCAGTGTGCGATGGATTTCGGGAATGATGTTGTCGCCGTTAACCCGAACCTCGCCCTGTTCACCCTCACGAAGGGCGGTGTGCAGGGCGGGGCGTTGTTCCGTGAGGTTCACCAGACCGCCCCGGAACAAGGCCGTGCGACGTTCCTCCAGACCACAGGCCCGGGCCAGGTTGAGCAGAGCCTCCAGCACTTCGTCCGTCAGCCGGTTGCGGGAGAAATCCAGCGACAGGCCGGCACCCTCTACCAGGTAACGCTGGGCACGGCCCGGATCCTGCTGAAACAGCTCCCGCATGGGTAGATGTTCGAGCCGGGCTTTGGCGTCGTTGAGAGCTTGCCATTCTGCTCGGCTGGTGAGCGCAGGGTGTTTCTCAGGCATCAGGGGGTCCCTTCCGTTGTCTGGGGGTGAGGCTCCATAGTAAGGTTTCAGCGCGTGATCGAGAGGTTATCAATCAAACGGGTGGTACCCAGGAACGCTGCGACCAGTAGTGTGAGCTCGCGGTCATCCTTGCTGGCGGGCTTCAGGGTCAGGCTGTTGACGATGTTGAAATAGTCCGGCCTGAGCCCTGCCTCAGACAGTGCATCGCGTGCCTCCTGCTCGAGGATGCTGTAGTCGGTGCGTCCCTGTGCCAACTGGTCAGCGGTATGACGGAGTGTCCGGAACACCACCGGAGCGATGCCCCGCTCCTGCTCGGACAGATAGCCGTTACGGGAGCTTTTCGCCAGGCCATCGTCTTCCCGCACCGTCGGCGCGCCAATCACTTCCACCGGAATCATCAGATCCCGGGCAAGTTTGCGTATCACCGCCAACTGCTGAAAATCCTTTTCGCCAAACACGGCAATGTCGGGCTGAACCATGTTGAACAACATGGTAACCACGGTGGCCACGCCTTCAAAGTGGCCCGGCCGGCTGGCGCCACAGTGGCCCTCGCTGACTTCGGGAACCACCACCTTGGTCTGATTGGCGAGCCCTTCCGGGTAGATCTCTTCAACGCCCGGGGCAAAGACCAGAGTATTGCCCGCTGCCGCCAGCTTTTCCTGGTCTTCAACCAGGGTTCGCGGGTAGGTGTCCAGGTCTTCATTGGCGCCGAACTGCATCGGGTTCACGAAAATACTGGTGACGACGATATCGGAGGCCTCGGCCGCCTTGCGCACCAGCGAGATATGGCCCTCGTGCAGGTTGCCCATGGTGGGTACCAGACCGATGGTCTTACCCTGCTGGCGATAGCCCCGCAGAATCGTGCGCAGTTCTTTGAGTGAGTGTACGGTTCTCATGCCTTGAACGTATGCTCCTCGGCTGGGAAAGTGCGTGCTTTGACGGCTTGGGCATAAGCCGCAATGGCTTCCGGGATGGAGTCGGTCTCGGCGAGGAAGTTCTTCACGAAACGGGGTTTGCGGCCGGTGGTGACGCCCAGCATGTCGTGCAGTACCAGTACCTGGCCATCGGTATCCGAGCCTGCTCCGATGCCGATGACCGGCGCCTTCACGGCCTGGGTGATACGAGCGGCGAGCGGGGCCGGTACACACTCCAGAAGGATGAGATCGGCGCCGGCGGCTTCCAGTTCGCAAGCATGCTCAATCATGGCCTCGGCGGCCTTCTCATCACGTCCCTGTACCTTGTAGCCGCCGAACTTGTTGACGAACTGTGGCGTCAGGCCCAGGTGGGCACAAACAGGCACACCACGTTCACTCAGGGCTTCGATGGTGTCCTTCATCCAGTCGGTGCCTTCCAGCTTGACCATGTGGGCGCCGGCGCGCATCAGCTCCGCAGCATTGTCCAGTGCATCGGCAACGGTACCGTAGGACATGAACGGCATATCGGCCATGATCAGGGCGCCTTTGTTACCGCGGGCGACACAGCTGGTGTGATACACCATCTGATCCATGGTGACCGGGAGCGTACTGTCGTGGCCTTGCAGCACCATACCAAGAGAGTCGCCAATCAGGATGACATCAACGCCAGCCTCGCTGACAACCTGAGCAAAGGTTGCATCATAGGAGGTCAGTGCAGAGAAGGCTTCGCCTTTTTGCTTGTATTCCCGCAGGGTATTGATGGTAACTGCCATAGAATCCTTGCCTTTTGGGTGGATGGGCCAGTTTTGGACCGGGGTCGACCGGTGCTCAGAGCGTTAATGTAAATCCCGGGTATATCAGACACAAGAGTAGCATGGTCTTCCTCACCTGGATGCCATAAGGAACCTGGTCAGGGGTGCGCCTGGGCTGGCAGCTTGCGCAGCTGGTTGTCCGGGCAATCTCGGCGCAGTTCCGCAACGGTGGTGCCGTCCGGCAGTGCCAGTTCCGGGGCCAGGTCCAGCAGGGGGTGCAGGACGAAATCACGGTTGGCCAGTTCCGCGTGGGGAACGGTCAGGCGCGCGTCGTTGAGGGTTGTCTGACCAAACAGCAGCAGATCCAGATCCAGGGTGCGTGGTCCCCAGTGCCTCAGCCGCTCACGGCCGTGGGCCTGTTCAATAGCTTGCAGGCAATCCAGCAGTTCGTGGGCAGAAAGATCGGTACGCAGATGAACGGCACCGTTAACGAAATCTGGTTGATCCTGCGGGCCGACGGGGCGGCTGGCATAGAACGGAGATTGCGCGACCAGTGTGGATTTGGGTAAGCCCGCAAGTTCCGACACGGCTCTTGCCAGTTGGGCTGCAGGCTGTTCCAGATTGCTGCCCAGCCCAATATAGGCATCGACTGTCATGGCTGGGGCGGTTTTCTTGCAGGTTTGCGCTTGCGACGGCGCTTTTTCGGACCACCGGAGCCCAGCTCGGAAAGCATTTTTTCCTGCGCACGCTCATCCGCCTGCTGGAATTCCGTCCACCATTGCCCGAGGCCCGGCTCAATTTCGCCCGCGGCTTCCCGCACCAGCAGAAAATCGTAGGCCGCCCGGAAGCGCGGATGGGTCATGGTACCGAACGCACGTTTGCCCTGGCGACGGGGTAGCCGCATCTGCAGTTCCCAGATTTCTTTCATGGGGCCCGAGAAACGTTTAGGTATTGCGGTTGCCTGCACCTGGCGCCCGATTACCTTGCCGATGGCGCCGTGCAGCGCGGGCTGAACCGGATCGCCATTGTCCTGGCGCCTGCGCCATTCCACCTGCAGAGCCGGCCAGAGCATGGCCGCAAACAGGAAATACGGGGTCACTGATTTGCCCTGGGCAATCCGGGCATCGGTGTTGCGAAGGGCTTGCAGTATCAGTTCATCGGGTTCGCCGGCATCCAGTGCCCGGGCGGTCTCCGGGAACAGTGGGGCCAGCAGCCCATAATCCTGAAGCAGGCGATAGGTTGCCTCGCCGTGGCCGGCGGAGAACAGTTTGAGGACTTCATCGAACAGCCGGGCCGGAGGGATGTGCGCCAAGAGCGGGGCCAGCTCCCGAATGGGGGCCTCTGTTTCCGGTTCAATCTCAAAATCGAGTTTGGCCGCAAAACGAATGGCGCGCAGCATTCTCACGGGATCTTCCCGATAGCGGGTTTCCGGGTCGCCAATCAGGCGGATCTGACGGTTTTTCAGATCCTGCACGCCGTTGGCAAAGTCGATAATGGAGAAATCCCGGATGCAGTAATACAACGCATTGATGGTGAAGTCGCGCCGCAGTGCGTCTTCTTCCTGATTGCCATAGACATTATCCCGCAGTAACAGACCATGTTCACTGGTCTTGTGCTCGTCGTCGGCCAGGTCGTCATCGGTATCCCGGGCATTACCACGAAAGGTGGTTACTTCGATGATTTCCCGCCCAAACACCACGTGCACAATGCGAAAGCGGCGACCAATCAGGCGGGAGTTCCGGAACAGGTCGTGAACTTCTTCGGGTGTTGCGTTGGTGGCTATGTCGAAGTCTTTGGGTTGTCCGCCAAGGAGAATGTCGCGAACGCCACCGCCCACCAGATAGGCCTCGTAGCCGGACTTGTTCAGACGGTGCAGTACTTTCTTGGCCGGTTCACTGATCATGGAGCGGGAGACATTGTGCTGATCCCGCGGGATCTCCTGCCGCTGGTAGTGGCGGGCTTTCTTCTTCCCGTTGCCGGGAATGAAGGAGCGTAGTTTTTCAACAAGTCGTTTAGGCATGGAATTCCGTGTTTGCGAAGCGCAAAAACGGGGATTTTAACGGTTTGCGCAGGAATTGCACATGTTTGACGGAAATGCCAGTGAATAAAGTGGTCATGGAGGCCTGTTGAGGGAAGGCTGTTTTTGGCAGTCCGGAAAATCAAAAGGCGGATCCGTTTTCACGAATCCGCCCTGAAAGCGTTGACGATCTGCATTGTTTTTGTTGTTGCCGGGATTCTTTTTGATTCTTTTACCCCACTGTGTTGTCCCCAAGATAAGGACCTTAAGCAATGCAAACGGAAAGCTTTGAATACATAGAGCGGCCAGGAACACGGTGCGGGTTATGGGAGTATCTGCAGTGTCGCCTGGAAGACGATTCTTCTCTACATCTACAACTCGCACGTGTCGTGGGACCCCTAAAAAGCATAGTACCCAAAACACTCAGTTCGCTTGCACCCTGTTCTTGTTTTTGTTGCCGGGCGCTCGTGCAGCTATTTGTTTTTGTTTTGGCGCTGCGTTGTCACTTTTGTTTTTGTTGTTGTGCGCTTATTAGAGTGCAGTGGTCGTGCCAGTTTTTGAAAAGTCTTGTTAAACAAGGGGTTGTGAAAATGAGGTGTGTAAGTGTTACCCCGTATCTCCTGAAAGTGTTACTTGGGTCTCATGATCTGGACAGGAAGTGTTACCGAGAGGAACAGGTGGTAACAACTGATTCTAGGTTCATTCTTTGGGTCAGGCTTTTTTGCGGGGAATGCCCAGGCGTTGCCGACGCTCCCAAAGTGACTTCCGGCTGATGCCCAGCTTCTGTGCCAGCTCGGTCTCGCTCATCCGGTCCTGATTTTCAAGCACAAAGTGTTGGAAGTAATCCTCCAGCGACAGATCGTTGGACGAATCGACATCCCTTGCAGGGGTTTGTTCATTATTGCCCTCAACCAGTGTTTCCGGGATGTATTCGTCGGCGGAGTCGCTGTCCAGGTCCAGTACCGCCGGGGTAATGACATCGCCATCGGTCAGGATTGAGGCCCGTTCGATGGCGTTTTCCAGTTCCCGGACGTTACCGGGCCAGCGGTAGCGTTCCAGGGCCTGCATGGCCTCCGGGCTCAGAGACAGCTCCGGACGGCCAAGCTTGCTGGCCTGGCGTTTCAGGAACCGGCGGGCCAGGCCCAGAATGTCGGCACGACGTTCCCGCAGGGGGGGGATGCGGATCTGCATCACGTTCAGCCGGTAGTAAAGGTCTTCCCGGAACTCGCCGGTTCTGGTCATGGCTTTCAGGTTTCGGTGGGTGGCGGCGATCATCCGCACGTCCACGGTCCGGCTCTGGGTGGAGCCCACTTTGCGAATCTCGCTTTCCTGCAACACCCGCAGCAATCGGGCCTGGGCTTCGGCAGGTAGTTCGCCGATTTCATCCAGGAACAGACTGCCGCCGTCTGCCGCTTCAATCAGCCCGGTGCGGGCCGAGACGGCGCCGGTAAAAGCGCCTTTCTCGTGGCCAAACAGTTCCGATTCGATCAGGCTTTCGGGAATGGCAGCGCAGTTTACGGAGATGAGCGGTTTGCGGGCTCGCGGGCTGAGCAGGTGCAGAGCCCGTGCCGCCAGTTCCTTACCGGTACCGGATTCGCCCTGGATAAGCACTGTGGTCTCGGTGGGGGCGACTTTGCGAATCAGGGTGAACACCTTCTGCATGGGCTCACACTGGCCAAACATGATCTCGGATGGGTCCGAGTCGGGCCCGCTCGTGCTGGCGGCATCACCAGAACCGGTTGTTTCATCGGAAGCCGAAGACTTGCGTGCCAGAATATTCTCTACAGCCGCGAGCATTTCGTCATGGTCGAAGGGTTTGGCAATGTAGTCCACGGCGCCCATCTTCATGGAGTCAACCGCGGACCGCAAACTGGCATAACTGGTCATGATCAGTACCGGCGTGTTGGGGGCGCGGTTGATCATTTCCGTACCGGCGGCGCCTGGCAGGCGCAGATCGGTGATGACCAGGTCGAAGCTGTCCGGGTCGAGGCCCTCGGCTTCTTCCACCGAGACAGCATCTGCCACCTCATAGCCGGCGTGCTGGAGAAGTTTGCGAACCGCCGAGCGGATAATGTCTTCGTCTTCAACAATCAGAATACGGGGCATAGGGTGTTCACGACCTTTCGTTCGGGCTGCTGTAACCGCTGTCGGTATCAGGCTCGTAGGCAGGCAGGCGGAGTCTCACGCAGGTGCCCAGGCCGGTTTCCGGATTGGCCGGGCTTTCCACCTGAATGTTGCCATAGTGCTCTTCAATGATGCTGTACACCAGTGACAGGCCAAGTCCGGTTCCTTTGTTGGGGGCCTTGGTGGTGTAAAACGGTTCGAAAATATGATCCAGCTGGTCTGCCGGTATGCCGGAGCCTTCGTCAATGACCTCGATGATAGCGGAGTAGCCGTCGGCCTTTCCAGCAACCCGGATGGTGCCGCCGTCCGGGGAAGCGTCCCGGGCATTGGCCAGCAGGTTGATGAATACCTGTACCAGCCGTTGTTCATCTCCCAGCACCTGCAGGCTGGCGGGGCACTCGTTCAGAAAACTGATGCCGAGCCCCTTTTCGCTGAGTGACAGCAGGTTGATGGATTCATCAATGCAGCGGTGCAGGCTGACCGGCTCATAACGGTTGGCATGGGCGTGGTTGCCGGTACGTGCGAAGTTCATCAGCGACTGCAGGATGGTGGAAATGCGTCGGGTCTGCTGCTGGATCTGGTCTGCAGTTTCCAGAATGGACGGATCATCGGTTTCCAGTTTCAGGTTCTGGGCCAGAGACGAGATGCCGGTGACGGGATTACCGATTTCGTGAGCGACGCCGGCCGCGAGGCGCCCCACGGAGGCCAGTCGTTCGCTGTGCATCAATTCATCTTCCAGCAAGCGGGTTTCGGTCTGGTCCTCCACCAGGATGATCGAGCCGCCTTCGGTGTGATCCGGGCCGCTCAGTGTCGCCTTGTGCAGGTTCAGCCAATGTGGCTTGCCGCGAAGATCCAGCCTGTGCTTGTAGCGGTGCAGGTCGTCGCCTCGATTGAAATCGTCCAGCAGGGCGTGCCAGTGCTCCGGCAGGGCCAGCAGCTTGGCCCCGACCACTTCCTCGGCGGAAATGTTGGTGAGGCTTTCCATGGCATGATTCCACATCAGAATCTCGCCGTCTTCACCCACTGAACAGGCGGGGATGGGCAGGTTCTGCAGGGTCTGCCGGTAGTGGCGGCGAAGGTTGTCCAGTTCGCCGGCCAGGCCGGTGAGCTGATTCTGGTAATCGCCCAGCGCTCGCTCCACATAGCGAATATCCTGCCCGGTACCTCCATGGGTGAGCGGTTTGAAGCCCAGGTGGCGCTTGACGATGTCCCGGGCGACCGAAGGCCCCAACAGGCCAGACAGGTTGATTTCCACTTGATCCCGCAACCGCCGCAACTGGTAAGGCCGGAACTCGACATTGGGGAGCTTGAGCTGGTTCAGGGCCCGCTCCACTTCCCGGCGGGCGACCCGGATGCCCAGTGGCTCGGCCAGTTGCTGCACGAATTCGTTGGAGGATGCCGCCAGCAGTTCCCGCCGCTGCGGCCGGGACAGGGCGCCTAGCGAGCACGCCTGAGCGGCACTGGTTTCCTCCGGTGATGCCGGGCTGAGAATTGAGACCAGCGCGAACACACTGATGTTGGCGGTCAGGCTGACGAAGGTGAACAGGTGCCAGTTGTCGTAGCCGGGCGTAACCGGCAACTCAAGCCAGGACAGGATGTCTGCCGCCACCGAGAACGGCAACACCAAGGTGATCAACCAGATGAACAGGCCGGTAAACAGGCCGGCAATCAGGCCACGGCGGTTGCCTTCCGGCCAGTAGATAACGCCAAGCGCGCCCGGCAGCAGCTGCAGTGTGCCGGAGAGCGAGATGGCGCCCAGAATAGACAGGTCCAGGTGCTGGCCAATGGTTTCATGGAACAGCAGGGCCAGAAACAGGATGACGGCAATCAGTAGGCGTTTGACCCACTGCAGCCAGCGATAGATGTCACCTTGATCCCGGGGCGTCTTGAGCGGCAGAACAACGTGGTTAAGCACCATGCCGGACAGGGCCAGGGTACTGACGATCATCAGTCCGCTGGCGGCGGAAAGCCCGGCAATGTACATGGCCATGGTCAGGACGGGGCTCTCCAGGGCCTGGGCTACGCCGATACTGAAAAAGGCCGGCGGAGCGTCAACCGACAGCGCCTGGCCACCCCAGACAATCAGCGGCACCGGCAGGCCGACCAGCAGCAGGTACAGTGGCAATCCCCAGCTGGCCTTCGCGAGGGCACGGGGGGACGGGTTCTCACTGAAAGTCATGTGGTACATGTGGGGGAGCACCAGGGCCGCGGCGAACGACATCAGCAGCAGTGCCCGCCAGCTTCCGTCATTAATTGCCATGGTCATGGTGGCTTCCGGATGTGAAGTTTCCGCCAACCAGGCCTCAAGCCCATTGGTACCACCGAAAACCGAGAACAGGATAACGCCGCCTAAAACCAGGAGGGCAACCACTTTCACCAGGGAGTCGAAGGCGATGGCCAGTACCAGCCCCTGATGGTTGCCGGAGGCCTGATGGCGACGGGCACCAAACAGCATGGTGAACAGCACCACGATCAGGCTAAACATGACGCTGATAACTTTCGGCGGCGCATCCGGGGCGAGCAGGCTGGCGGAAACCGAGACTGCCTGAATCTGCATGCTCAGCAAGGCCAGAATGGCTGCAGCCGAACACAGGGTGACCAGGGTGCCCGCCCACTGGCTGCGGTAACGATAGGCGAAAAGATCGGCCAGCGACGTCAGTTGGTAGGCGCGGCCTATGCGGAGAATCGGGTTGAGCAAAACCGGTGCCAGCAGGAAGGCGCCGCTGATGCCCAGGTAATAGGCCAGGAAGCCGTAGCCGGAGTCCGCCGCCATACCAATGGCGCCGTAGACGGCCCAGATGCCGGCATAAACCCCAAGGCTAAGGGTATAGATCAGTGGGTGGCGAACCCAGCGGCGCAATAACGTGCCCCGTTCGGTGCCCCAGGCAATGCCGAACAGAACGATCAGATAAAACAGGCTGGCCAGGAGCAGGCCGGTGGCGCTAAAACTCATTGGGATCCCGCCGCCATTCCAGCCAGAAACCGATAGCAATCAGCCCACCCCAGATCACGAAGGGGCTGTACCAGGCATTCTCCGGCGATGTCCACCAATCCAGGATATTGGGCGAAAAAATGTAGATAGCCAGTACCAGCAGAAATACCAGGCGGTAGATATACATCGGGTTATCGGTCCGAAGGCGAAAGTGTCCCGCCGGTTATACCACGGGCCTGCCCGGATGTCAGGGGAATGGCGCTCCGTTGCCAGTGGGCCTCGGCCCAATTGAGAACTTCTTCAACCGTGGCACGAGCGAGTGTCGGCTCCGGTTGCTGCCCCATGGCCTGAAGTGCCAGAAAGAGATTGCGGGCAGGGTGATCGTCATCCAGGGCCGGAGCGTGGGTCTGCTTGCTGAGTTTCTGGCCTTGTTCATTGACGATTACCGGAATGTGCAGCCAGTGGGGTGGCTCGGCACCCAGGGCCCGGAAGACCTGTTGTTGCTGCGCGGTCATGTCGAGCAGGTCAGAGCCGCGAACCACATGAGTGATGCCCTGGTCGATATCGTCGACAACGACTGCCAGCTGATAGGCGTAGAAACCTTCCTTGCGCAGAATGACCGGATCGTCCAGTTCGGCGTGCACCATCTGTACCTGGGGGCCAAGCAGATCGTCCTGCCAGTGACTTGCTTCATCTTCGAGGGCAAAGCGAACGGCGTATGGGCCATCCCCGGGGCTGGTGTCACCTCGCCGGCACCGATTGGGATGGTAGCCGTGGTTGTCTTTGAGTTGTTTGCGTGAGCACCGGCAGCGATAGGCTTTGTCCTGCGCCAGCAGAGTTTCGATGGTGCGCTGGTAGGCGTCATGGCGCCGGGACTGAAAGCGGACGGGCTCGTCGGGGAAAAGGCCGTGGCATTCCAGTGAGTGCAGTATCTGGCCGGTGGCTTCCGGGGGTTCCCTTAGTGGGTCAAGGTCTTCGATGCGAACCAGCCAGTCACCGCGGGCATGCTTTGCTTCCAGCCAGCTGGCCAAAGCCGTTACCAGGGAACCAAAGTGCAGTGGGCCGGTGGGGGAAGGGGCAAACCGCCCGCGATAACGTGAAGTCGCCATAGGCGTAGAAGGGCCGGCGGAGGACACGCCGCCGGCCCGGGGAAGCGTCAGATGCCGGTCTGGCGTTCGCGAATCTCAGCCAGGGTCTTGCAATCGATGCACAGAGTGGCCGTCGGACGGGCCTCCAGACGACGAATGCCGATTTCCACACCACACTGGTCGCAGAAACCGTAGTCGTCCTTGTCGATACGATCGATAGTCTGGTCGATTTTCTTGATCAGCTTCCGCTCGCGGTCGCGGGTGCGTAGTTCCAGGCTGAACTCTTCTTCCTGGGTTGCGCGATCGCTGGGATCCGCGTAGTTTGCTGCGTCTTCCTGCATGTGGTGCATGGTGCGGTCGACTTCTTCCATCAGCTCCTGCTTCCATTGCAGCAGCAGATCTTTGAAGTGCTGGAGCATTTCCGCACTCATGTATTCTTCACCCTTCTTCATTTCATAAGGGGTGAAGTTGGTAAAACGTTCGCGTGGTTGTTCTGCAGTGTTTGCCATTGAACCCGGCCTCTTGTTTGTACTTCACAAGAACGCTTTGCTTCCCTCCGCGCCAGTGTGGCTGCGCGGTTTTACCCTGGATAGCATTCGTCCTGAAACGGGAATTTGCGGAAAATAGCAGATAAGTCACAGGGGTGCCAGCCTTGTGACACGTACTTTTTGCGGAGAGCACATGAAGTTTCCTGAACCTTTGGTAGAAGGGCGGCTGATTCGCCGCTACAAACGCTTCCTGGCGGACGTGCAATTGCCGGATGGCTCCGAGGTAACTGCCCACTGTCCCAACACCGGTTCCATGCTTGGGTGCCAGCCGGAAAATGCCCGGGTGTGGTTGAGCCGGAGTGACAATCCCAAGCGTAAGCTCCAGTACACCTGGGAGTTGGTGGAGACGGAGCCGGGGGTGCTTGCCTGCGTCAATACGGCCCGCCCCAACGCTCAGGCCCGCGCCGCTATCGAAGCCGGTGTGGTTCAGAGCCTGGCCGGCTACGCTTTTTGCCGGGCCGAGGTGCGTTACGGTTCGGAGAAAAGCCGGATCGATCTGTTGTTGTCGGGCCATGATCACGATCCCGATGCCTGGGTGGAGGTAAAAAACGTTACCCTGGCCGAGGGCGGGGAAGGCTATTTCCCGGACGCCGTCACCGAGCGTGGCCAGAAACATCTGAGGGAGCTAATGGCTCAGGTTCAGAACGGAGACCGGGCAGTGCTGTTTTTTGTGGTGAACCACACCGGAATCGAGCAGGTCCGGCCTGCGGATCATATCGATGCCCGCTATGGTCAGCTGCTTCGAGAAGCTTGCGAAGCCGGGGTAGAGGTGATTGCCTATCGGGCCGCACTGGCCGGTGAAGATGGCAACCCCTCGGGGCGCCTGGAACTGGTTGAGGAAGTGCCGGTCAGTCTGGAACCCTGACCTGCACCTCACCCTCTTCAAGGCGAATGTCCAGGGTGGAGAGTGCATCGCCCTGGCAAGGGCCCGCAATGCACTCACCGGTACCGGGTTTGAACAGGGCACCGTGGGTGGAACACTGGATAAACAGATTGTCGCTGTCCATGAATCGGCCCGGCATCCAGTTCAGCTCAATGCCCAGGTGAGGGCACAGGTTGAGGTAGGCTCGGGGTGTGGTGCCATCCAGAAAGGCAAAACCGGTGAGGGGCATGCCGGCCGGTTCTTTCGCTTTCTCTTTCAGGCGAAATTCCAGGAACTGGCCGGGAACAAGCTCACTCGCCGCCGCGACGGTTTGCCAGTTGGCTGCGTGGGCACTCATTTGGGCAGGATGGCGTAACGCATACGGGTGCCGTGGTTGAGTGACATCACGATTTCGTCGGCTTCCAGGCGGTGCGGGAAATAGCAGCCGGATATCTTGGCGCTGGCAATGCTGGCTCCTTCCATTCTCGATTTCGAGAAATCGATGCCGCGGAGGTCGGCGCCGCGGAAGTAGCCATGGCGGAAGTCCAGGCCCTTTGCGTCCATGCCACGCAGGTCCAGTCCGCGGAAATCGCCATGGGCGAAGCTCGGAAGCTCGCTCAGTTTGGCTTTCTCGGCATTAAAGGCGTCCATATCCTCGCTACGGAGCAGGTCGTACAGGGGGTGGTCTATATGCTGGAGATCGCTTTCCTGAATATCGTCCATCTTGCACCTCGCACGGACAGCAGGGTTTGTTTTTAGTGTCAGTATAGTGCGCCCTGCCAAAATGGCAGGGCAGCTCGGATCAGGCCGGCCCGGCCATGCCCAGATGCTGGCGGATGCGATCAGCAACCGCCTCGGCAACGTGCTCATCCTCGGTGTGCAGGTGCACCGTGTGGGTTTTCTCCTCAGTGGTCAGCGGCTCAAACCAGCTTTGCTGAGCATCCAGCAACTCTTCCGTTGCCTCCGAGGCATCACCTTTGCGTTTGCGCACCCACTCTCGGCGCAGAGCTTCCGGCGCCTCGCAATGCAGCAGAGCGAAGGGGACCCCCTGATTTTCGGCCACACCGGCAAACTGAGCCCGCTCCTTCTCTTTCAGGCAGGCCGCATCGACAATGACAGACAGCCCTGAAGCCAGCAGCTCTCCGGCCAGCTCTGCCAGATGCGCGTAGGTTTTTTCGGTTGCTTCCGGGCTGTAAAGATCGGTACCCAGGCCCGATTTGCTGTCGTCCAGGGGCCCCAGACCGTGCAGGCGCTTGCGCTCTACGTCAGAGCGCAGCCGGATTAGCCCGAGTTCCTCCGCCATGGCGGCACTCACGCAGGTCTTGCCGCTGGCGGAAAGGCCGGTGGTGGCCAGCAGGTAATGATTCGGTATGGCGCCGTAATCCTCCGCCAGTTGGGCGTAGCTCCGGTAACGCTGCATCAGGTCGGTTTTTTCGGCCTCGCTCAGGTTCGGGTTGCCCAGGGTGAACAGGGCGATTTTGGCCCGCACCATGGCGCGGTACGCCTTGTACAGGGGGAGCAAGGCCAGGCCTTCAAAATCACCGCGGTATTCCAGGTAGGTGTTCAGCACCCGGTTCGCCAGCGCCGGTTCCTGGCGGGATTCCAGGTCCATAAGCAGGAAAGCCAGATCATTCATCACGTCGATCCAGCGGAACGGCTCGTTGAACTCGATGCAGTCAAACACCGTCACCTGATCATTGAACACGGTAATGTTGGCCAGGTGCAGGTCGCCATGACATTCGCGCACCAGCCCGTTTTCCCGTCTGTGGGCGATTAAGTCCCGGCAGCGTTCGAAGGTGGTGCGGGTCCAGTCTTCCAGGTTGTCCAGCTGCGCCAGTAACCCGGCATCATCCAGCATGGGGCGGATCTGGTCGAAGTTTTCCTGCATGGCGGCATACACCGCCTCCGGGGTGCCCAGGGGCTTTTCATCGGCGACCGGTGGCAGGCTTTTGTGAAAGTCTGCAACCTGGCGGGCAAGATTGGTGAGCAGTTCTGCAGGCAGGTCGTCGCGTTCCTGGCGCACATCAAACAGCTGGCTCTGATCGAACTGGCGCATGCGAATGGCGTACTCGAAAGGGGTGCCGTCACCGCCCAGGCGAGGTTGCTCCGGGGTACCGGTAATAGGCACCACCTCCAGATACAGTTCGGCCGCCAGACGGCTGTTCAGGCGCAGCTCTTCCTCGCAGAAGCGTTTGCGGCGTTCCAGGGTGGAGAAATCCAGGAACCCGAAATCCATGGGTTTCTTGATCTTGTAGGCAAAGTCACCGGTGAGCAGAACCTGTGAGATATGGGTCTCAATCACGCGGAAATCCTTAACCGGATGATCGTAGAGTTCCGGGTTCTGCAGTGCCTTGATCAGTGTATCCGGGCCGTTGGCGCTCACGTTGTGCTCCTGGAATCCTTGAAGTTGTTGATTTTTCGTTTTTTGGAGGGCTCCACTATAACGGGCAGATTACAGAAATAACACACACCAGACCTGCCGATAGCGGTGCCCCCTTCGATATAATCCTGCCATGAGTAAAAAAACGCCTCCCCGCAAGAAAAAAACCGAATCCAGTCCTCGCCGCAAACGCTCCGGTCTCTGGCGCTTGCTGTTTCGCGCAGCTGCCCTGTGCCTTGTGCTGCTGGCGGGATGGATGGTCTATCTCGATGCCGTAGTGACCTCTCGCTTCGAAGGACGTCGCTTTGAAGTGCCCTCTCGGGTGTACGCCCGGCCCCTGGAACTCTACGACGGTGCTGGTATCAGCGCCGCCGCGCTGGTCCGTGAACTGGAGCTTGCAGGCTATCGCTCGGGCGACGGTCGTCGGCCCGGAACCTGGCAGCGAAATGGCGACCGTTTTGTCATCAGCATCCGGGGTTTTTCTTTCCCGGATGGCAAGGAGCCCAGACGGCGTCTGTCACTGGTGGTTCGTGGTGATCGGGTAGATTCGTTTTCCGTGATGGAGGGTGACAGCTCTCCGATTGTTCGGCTGGAGCCGGCTCAGATTGGCGGAATATACCCCTCCCATCGGGAGGATCGGATTCTGGTGGAGCTGGATGAGGTGCCCGAGTCCATGATTGCCGGTCTGATGGCTGTGGAGGACCGGCAGTTCTACGAGCATTTCGGCATCGCGCCACTCTCCATTGCGCGGGCGATGGTGGCGAACATCAAGGCCGGTCGAATAGTTCAGGGCGGCAGTACACTGACCCAGCAACTGGTGAAGAACTTTTTCCTGACCCGGGAGCAAACCCTTCTGCGCAAGGGCAACGAAGCCCTGATGTCGGTATTGCTGGAGTTGCATTATGACAAGGACGACATCCTCGAAACCTACCTGAATGAAGTTTATCTGGGCCAGGCAGGCACTCGCAGCATTCATGGTGTTGGCCTGGCCAGCCAGTTTTTCTTCGGCGAGTCGCTGAAGGATATTGATGTCCACCAGATTGCCCTGCTGATTGGCATGGTCAAAGGCCCCAGTTATTACAATCCGCGCCGGCACCCGGAACGGGCCAGGGCGCGGCGTAACCTGGTGCTGGACGAGATGGCTGAGGCCGGGGTTATTTCCGGGCAAGAGGCCAGGGAGGCGAGTGCAAGGCCTCTCGGCCTCAGCGCAAAACCGTCCTATACCGATAATCGCTACCCGGCCTATATCGACCTGGTACGCCGACACCTGGCGCGGGACTACCGGGAGGAAGACCTGCAGAGCGAGGGCCTGAGAATATTCACCACCCTGAATCCGGAAGTTCAGCAGGCCGCTGAGAAGGCGGCAACCGATACCTTGCCTCGCCTGGCGTCGGGTGAGGTGGCCGAGGCGCTGGAAGCGGCGGTGGTTGTCACCGCCAAGGATACCGGCGAGGTGTTGGCGCTGGTGGGGGGCAAAGACCCCCGCTTTGCCGGTTTTAACCGGGCAGTTGACGCCCGGAGGCCTATCGGTTCGCTGGTGAAGCCGTTTATCTACCTGACGGCGCTGTCTCAGCCGGAGCGCTACACCTTGATTTCGCCGGTTCAGGATAAGGCCTTCACCCTCGAGTTTGACGATGGTCGGCGCTGGCAGCCGCAGAACTATGATGGCAAGGAGCGTGGCCTGGTGCCCTTGCATGAAGCTCTGTCCCGCTCGTACAACCTGCCGGCCGTGCGTGTAGGGCTGGATGTGGGCATACCGGCGGTGCAGGAGACGCTGAGGGCCTTTGGGGTGACCACGCCTATTTCGGATTATCCGTCGATGCTTCTGGGCTCCATTTCCCTGTCGCCGGTGGATGTCGCGCAGCTGTATCAGGGTCTGGCAACCTCCGGTTTCAATACGCCCCTGCGTACCATTCGGGAAGTCACCGATGCTGCGAATGAGCCTTTGTCCCGGTATAGCCTGAAAGTGGATCAGGTGGCCGATCCTGCCGCGGTGCATCTGGTGCAGTATGTTATGCAGGAAACCATGCAGGAAGGCACGGGCCGGTCAGCCTACTACCGGTTACCGGATTCCCTGACACTGGCGGGCAAGACCGGTACCACCGACGATGGCCGTGATTCCTGGTTCGCCGGTTTCAGCGGCGACCTGCTGGCGGTCGCCTGGGTCGGCCGTGATGATAACGGCCCGACCGCGTTGAGTGGGGCTTCCGGCGCCTTGCCGGTCTGGTCTGCCACCATGGCGCAGATTCCCCAGCACGGTTTCTCACCGGTGATGCCCGATGGCGTTCAGTATCACTGGGTGAACCCGGGCGAACAGGCGCTGACCGGCGAAAACTGCGACAATGCCCGGCTGATTCCGTTTATCGCCGGCAGCGAGCCGGAACAGCACACAGGCTGCAACGGCAGTCTTGGCCGGCAAATTCGAGGTTGGTTTGAAGGATTGTTTCAATGAATAAACAAGTGATTATACGGTCAGCCTGTCTGGCCCTGTTTGTCGGCCTGGCCGGTGGTTGCGCCACGGGGCCGGGTGGCGGCTCCATCTATGTGCCCGTGGGGGGCGATGACCGCCGTTCGGCGCCGAAACCACCACGCACCAATATTCCTGATGAACAGGACGAACAGGTATGGCGCAAGAGTGAGCAACCGACGGTCACTGAGCCGGACTCGCCGAGCACCCGGGCGCCCAGCTACAGCGAATCCGGTGACCAGTTGCCGGCCGCCGCACTCACGTTGGTGCGTGATGCCGATCAGCGCCTTCGGCAGGGTGATTCCGCCGGCGCCATCGCCCGACTGGAACGTGCCCAGCGCATTGCGCCAAGATCTTCCGAAGTCTATTTCAAGTTGGCCGAGGCTTACGTTGCCGGGGACAATCTGGGGGCTGCGGAGCAGTTTACTCTGAAGGGACTCTCGTTGGCGGGCAACGATGAACGCATGCAGCGTTCAGGCTGGTTGCTGCTGGCGGATATCCGCCGGGCTCGCGGTAACGTGGCGGGGGCCGATCAGGCTGAGGCCAGGGCTGCGGCGTTGTAACTCGGGTTGACGGAATGAATGTTCAGAGACCGTCCCTGGTCTCTGAACGCCACAGCAAAATCAGGGCTGTGGTATGGGGTCTGCCACGGTTGTTTCACCGGCAACAACGGAGACGTTCTGTTGCCCATCAAACTCCAGAGCTTCATCGGTCTCGTTGTTGTCCAGCTGGCAGCTGTAGGCGATGGTGTACTGGCCTTCGGTCAGGAATGCTGCGGTCCACTCATAGAGTGATCCGGATTCCTGAGCGGTGACCGGAACCACCATCAACGGGTTGGTGCCATCGCGAGTGACGTTCAGGTCAATCGGTTCGACATCAGCGCCTTCGTAAACGTAGACCGCACCGTCGTACTCGCAATCCGCCAACGTGTCTTCTACGTCGTCAGTGCCTCTTGTTTGGGCAATCGTTGCGTAATCAACGGTCCCCTCAATGGCGCCAACCTCCAGGTTGTCCACGAGTCGAAGCACGGGTTTGAGCATGTAGTCGGCCAGGGCCTGCCCCTGTGGGTCGACAATGGATTTGCGCACATCAAAATCGATGGTGAAGTTGTTGCTGGAATCAGCCGCCACCACGAAGTCGCCTTTCAGCTTCAGTCCGCTCTGCTCACCTGAGGGAACGGCAAGGGTGAACTGGCTGTCGCCATCGCTTTCTTTGGTCACGTAGGAGTTGTCGGTGTCGATAATCAGCCGGATTTCGTTATAGACCCCGGCCGGCACTTCCTCGTTGGTGATCAGTGGCTCGGTTACACCGCCTTGCAGCGTGAGCAGGTCAACCACACCGGTTTCATCGAGGCTGAACTCCAGCCAGTCCCCGTCGGCCGGCTTGAGCCGGATGGCATTGAACGCAATGTTGACGCTGGACAGCTCCATGGTCGGAGCGTCGGTCAGTCCAACGGAGACCGAGCCGGTCTCACCCGATGATGAGGAACCGCCGCTACCACCGCATGCCACCAGTGCGCTGGTCAGCGCAGAAACGACAAATACTCTGCTCAGTTGCTTCATAAAACCCTCCGGTTTTTTTGGTCCAGTTCTGGCCTGGTCGTTGGGTGCCAGTCAGAACCTAACGCTGAGGGTTCGAGAAAGGTTCCGGTTGTTTCATTAACATTCGGCCATTAATCCGTCATTATCGCCTGGAGTGCACTCAGGGCGGGCGTGAGATAGACTGCCCTCTTACCAAATTTCGATCAGGCAGTTGGTCTTTGGCAATTTTCCCTTTTCGCCCCTCCGCGCAGAAACGTTTCCATCGGTTGGTTCAGCCCCACCTCGAGGGGATGTATGCGTTTGCCTACCGTTTGACCGGAACCCGTCAGGACGCTGAGGATCTGGTGCAGGATGTGGTCGTCAAACTGTATCCCCGATTATCCGAACTGGAGACGGTGGAACAGCTTCGGCCCTGGCTGAACCGTGTGCTTTATCGTCAGTTTGTGGATTCGGTTCGCCGCAGGGGGCGCCGTGCCGACCGGGCAGCCAGTGAACTCATGGAGGCGGACCACCAGGCGGATTGGTTCGATGCGCTGGAATCTGATGATGCCACGCCAGAACTTGTCTTCGATCAGTCGCGCCTCGGCTTCATGCTGGAGGAGGCTATGGACCGGCTTTCGCCAGATCAGAGAACCTTGCTGCTTCTGCATGATGTTGACGGCTGGCGACAGGAGGACGTGGCCGAGGTACTGGGTGTTGCGGTTGGTACCGTGAAGTCGCGATTACATCGCAGCCGCGCCACGTTGAGAAAATACCTGCAGCAGCGCATGGAACCGGGAAGCGACGTCCGGCGTGTTGAGGAGTGAGGTGATGACCATGTCCTGTCCAAGCATTCGATCACAATTACCTGATTATGTCAGGGCGACACTCTCCGAGAATGAGGCGGCAGTGGTGCGTGAGCATTTGCAACGTTGCCCTCGGTGCCGGCGTCGTTGTGATATGGAAGAAGTGTTGATGTCCCGGATGGCGGCGCAGTTTGATGTGCCTCCGCCGGCCCCGGATTTTGAATCGCGGGTGTTTGGGGAGTTGTCTTCCGGTTCGGGCCGGGGTGTACACATGGCGTGGGGTGGTGCGGTGGCGGCAGCACTGGCATTGGGGTTGTTCATCGGGCAGTCCGGACTGTGGCAACCTGATGAGGCTGTCGCTGTGGCGGAGGTGGTGGACACCTCCGTTGTCGCGCCCGTGGAGAGAACTGTACGCCTTGCATTCACGGCGGGAGAGCCCCTGGATGACGTTACCCTTACCTTGAATCTGCCACCTCATGTGGAAATCGCAGGCTTGCCCGGGCAGCATCAGGTGCGCTGGCAGGTGAGCCTGGAACAGGGTGACAATGTGCTGGCATTACCCCTGCGGATTATGTTCCCCGGGGACGGCGAGCTTGTTGCCGAGCTGGATGCTGAAGGCCGACAGAAAGTTTTTCGGGCCACCATACCCGATTACCCGGGGGCGAGCCGGCATGCCCCTGTGGATGTTAAGGAGCCTGCAACATGAGTGGTTATAACGGATCCCTTGGCTTCGCAACCGCTGGCCTTATACTTGCCCTGATGTCCGCGCCGGCGTTTGGCCGGGACGATCTTGACGTCACCATGCGGCTGGTTGGTGAGAATGAGGACGTAACGGAATCGGTTGCCCGTGAAATTCGGTTACCGGAGCTACCGGCACTGGAGCGTCGTTCCTCCGGGCTTGGACGTGGCGATGGTGAGCCGCCGGGCCAGCAAATTCGCGAGCAGGCCCGTGAAAAAGGGCGGGATTTTGGTCAGTCCATGTCAGAGCGTGCCCGCGACGTTCGTGAAAACCGGCCGGAGCGGCCTGGTTCCGACAAGCGCCCCGATATTGATCCTGGCAAAAAGCCGGAACTCCCGCCTCAATCCTCGAAGCCGTAACTCAAAGCTTGTGGTAACCTCGGTTTCCGTCAACGGTTTTCTATTTATTGACTGAACCCGGGGTTGTTCTTGCGTCTCCTCTTCATCTTTTTGTTTCTTCTCGGTCAGCCCCTGTTGGCCCAATCCGCTTTCTCTGATGGGGCAAGCGAAGCTCTGGCCCAAGGCGTGGTCCAGTTTCAGCAAGGCAACCTTGGTCAGGCCCGGGAAAGTTTCCAGTTGGCTGCAGAGCTGGGCGTTCAGTCTCCCTCACTGCATTATAATCTGGGCGTGGTCTGTTATCGGCTGGGGGATTATCCGGCGGCCCGGCAGTGGTTTTCCCGTTTACTGGACAGCGACGATCGCGCCTTGGCCACGTACAACCTGGGCCTGGTCGCCCTTGCTGATGATCGGCCAGGGGAAGCCCGTAAATGGTTTGAGGAGAGCCTTGCGGCATCACCACCGGAATCTGTCCAGCGTCTTGCCGAGCAGCAGTTGGCAAAACTCGACGGCCTGGCACTTCTTCAGGGCGAGCGCCGAGTGGATGCCTACGGCTATTTGTCCCTCGGCGCAGGTTACGACAGCAATCTTTCGGCAACTCCTGAAGACTCCGCCAGTAATCAGGGAAGTGCGCTTGGCGAAGTGATAGCCGCCGGTTCGGTTGACTATGCATTGGATGCCCACCGTTGGCTCTCGCTGGATCTGATCGCGTTTGCCCGACACTATGCCGAGGACGGCGATTACGATCAGCAGTTGTTACAGGCGCGCTTCGGTGTCATGCGTGCCTGGGGGCTTTGGGCGGTTGGTATTCGGCCCGTGGTGTCGCGTTCGTGGCTTGACGGAGATAGTCTGGAAACCCGCTGGGGTGCTGAGTTTCTGGCCCGGTCTGCCGAGTGTTCACCTGCCGAAGATCTGAGGTGTGACGTGGCGTTTGCCGTGGAGCAGGTGAATGGTGGTGACGGCTACCAGGCCTACGATGGCCAGTGGTACCAGCTGAAGGCAGGGCTGGGTTATCCGTTTGGTGATCTGGACCTGGCAGGCGAGTACCGCCTGGAACTGAACAACCGGCAAGATCTGGACGTGCCCGAACGGTTTGTCAGCGTATCGCCCACAAGGCACGAGCTTATACTGGAAGCGAATTACCAGCTGTCGTCGGAATTGGCCCTGGCGGGTGAGCTATCGGTTCGCCACAGTCGCTATGGCAAGCCGCATCGCTGGGTTGAGTCGGGGATGTTGGTGGAGCGCAGGCGGGAAGACGTCCTGACCGGAGTAGGGCTGATGGCTGAGTATGATCTCACTGCGCGCTGGTTATTAAGGCCGCAATGGTTTTTCCGTCATCAGCAGAGTGAGCTCAACGAATACGATTTTCGTCGGCATACGCTGTTGCTCTCCCTCGAGGGCGTATTCTAGCCCAGCCGAGGTTTGCCCCCGGATTGATCCCGGGGGCAATGGTGCCTCACAACGTTTTCATGACCTTGCGCGCAGCTGCCAGAGTGAATTCAATATCCTCATCTGACAACGCTGCGGTAGTAAAGCCTGCCTCGAATGCTGAGGGCGCAAGGTAAACGCCTTCCTTCAGCATGCCCTGGAAGAATGCCTTGAAGCGTTCCACGTCACAGGCCATCACCTGGTCAAAGCGCGTGATGGATGGTTCGGTAGTAAAGAAGAAGCCGAACATTGCACCCGCGGACTGAACCGCCAGTGGGATGCCGGCTTCATCCGCTGCCGCCTTGAAGCCATCCTTCACCCGATTGGTTTTTTCCGTCAGCCGATCGTGGAACCCGGGCTCGGAAATGGCATTCAGCGTGGTCAGCCCGGCGGTCATTGCCAGCGGGTTACCGCTCAGGGTGCCGGCCTGATAAACCGGGCCCAGCGGCGAGATATGCTCCATGATTTCGCGTTTGCCGCCGAATGCACCGACGGGCAGGCCGCCGCCAATCACCTTGCCCAGAGCCGTCAGGTCCGGTTTCACCCCGTAGAATCCCTGGGCGCCGCCGAGCGATACCCGGAAACCGGTCATCACCTCATCGAAGATCAGCACGGTGCCGTGCTCATCACACACTTCCCGCAGCGCTTCCAGGAAGCCGGGCACGGGCGGGATGCAGTTCATATTGCCGGCTACGGGCTCAACGATAATGGCCGCGATCTGGTCGCCCATCTGGCGGAAGGTATCACGAACCTCGTCAATATCGTTGTAGGTCAGGGTCAGGGTATGCTCCGCCAGGCTGGCCGGAATTCCCGGTGAGTTCGGTACACCCAGGGTCAGGGCGCCGGAACCGGCTTTGACCAGCAGGGAATCTACGTGGCCGTGGTAGCAACCTTCGAATTTCACGATCTTGTCGCGGCCGGTGTAGCCACGGGCCAGACGGATGGCACTCATGGTGGCCTCGGTGCCGGAGTTGACCATGCGCACCAGTTCGATGGAGGGCACCAGTTCGCACACCTTTTTCGCCATCTCGGTTTCAATGGCGGTCGGGGCCCCGTAACCCACACCCAGATCGACCTGTGCGTGCAGCGCCGCTTTGATGCGGGGGTCGGAATGGCCCAGGATCATCGGGCCCCAGGAACCAATAAAATCGATGTACCGCCGGTCATCCTCGTCATAGAGATAGGCGCCCTCGGCGTGTTTGAAAAAGACCGGAGTACCGCCAACACCACGGAATGCCCGTACCGGGGAGTTCACGCCGCCGGGAATGTATTTCTGGGCCTGTTCAAAGAGGGTTTCGGAATGATTCACGGTTGTCTCCTGTTATTCGGAAAGTGAAAAAAGTGGATGATGCCGGGCGAACAGACGGTTAAATGCCTTGGCCCGGGCTTCAATGTCTGAGGGTTGGCCGCAGAACAGGCCGCCCACTACGGCAACCAGGTCTGCCCCGGCACGGATCAGGGGCTCCGCATTGTTGCCGGTGATTCCGCCTATGGCTGTAATGGGTAACCCGAGGCCTTTTGCCTCGGTTAAAACGTCCGGCGAGGCCGGGGGCGCACCTGGCTTGGTGGCCGAATCGTAAAAGCGGCCGAAGGCCAGGTAATCCGCACCGCCGTCAGCGGCTGTCTGGGCCAGATTCAGGCTGTGATGGCAGGTGATGCCGATAATGGCATGCTCCCCGAGCAAGCGCCTGGCGTCGACCAGTGAGCAATCATCCTGACCCAGATGAACCCCAGCGGCGCCGACTCTGACGGCAAGTTCCGGGTCGTCATTAATCAGTAACGGAACGTCGAACCCTTGGCACAGGCTGTTGAGGTTCCTGGCCTGAACCAGCCGTTCAGAGGCTGTCGATCCCTTGTCCCGATACTGAACCAGCCGCGCGCCTCCGGCCAGAGCCGCCTCTACCGAAGCAATCAGGATGTCGGCAGGCGTCAGCCGATTATCGGTGATGGCGTAAAGACCGGGTCGAAGCTGAGACTTTACCGTTCCCACAGAATACCCCGGTCGGGAACCCGCTGGCCCTGGCCAACCGTCAGTGCATGCAACAGCGCCCGATGCACGTAATTCTGCGCCTGGGAAATCGCGGCTCTTGGTGACAGTCCCATGGCCCGGCCGGCGGCAATGGCCGCTGCCAGCGTGCAGCCGGTGCCGTGATATTCATTGCCGCCAACCCGTTCCACCTCCCATTCCATGGGCTCCGGGGCGTGGTTATACAGTGTGTTGATGATGTGGATGCCGGTGCCGTGGCCGCCGGTGGCAAGCACGGACTCACAGCCCGTCTGCAAAAGGTTGCGGGCGGCCTCTGCCGGATCGTCGCTGCCGCCGAGCTGAGCCAGTTCAATGCCGTTGGGCGTAATCATTTCAGCCCTGGCAAACAGTTTGTCTTTCATGGCTGTGACAAGCGCATCATCAGCCAGATCGCCACCGCCAGCCGCCTTGATCACCGGGTCGACAATCAAAGGCACGCCCGAATGCTTCTGCACAAACTCCACCAGTACCTCCACCACTTCGGCATTTCCGAGCGCCCCGGTTTTGATGGCGTGGATGGGCGTATCCTGGGCAAGGCACTCCAGTTGCTGTTTGATCAGGTCCGGGCTGACGGGCTCGGCGCCATATACGTTGCGGGTGTCCTGCACGGTCAGGCAGGTGAGCACGGGCAGCGGATGGGCGCCGATGGATGTGATGGCCTGTATGTCTGCCTGTATGCCGGCGCCACCAGACGGATCCAGCCCGGAGAGCACCAGTACGTGGGGGCGGGTGAAGCTTTTGATGGACGATCTCCTCAGAATGGTTTAACAACAGCAAGAATCACGACAGCGAGCAGGACAAACACCGGCAGCTCATTAAACCAGCGGTAGAACACGTGGCTACGGGTGTTCTGATCATCCCGGAACACTTTGACAAGGTGACCACAGTAGAAGTGGTAGATGATCAGCAAAGCCACCAGCGTCAGCTTGGCATGCAGCCACCCCTGACTGAAATAGCCTGACCAGTTATAGCTGAGCAGCCAGACACCGAATACAACCGTGGCGACCATGGAAGGCGTAGTAATGCCACGGTAAAGCTTGCGTTCCATCACCTTGAACCGCTCTTTGCCTGGTTCATCCTCGCAGGCGGCATGATACACGAACAGTCTGGGCAGATAGAAAATGCCGGCGAACCAGCACACCAGGGAAATAATGTGGAAGGCTTTCACCCAAAGCATTCGTTAACTCCGTCGGTATTGGTAGTAGCTTTCGATATCCGTTTGCAGCACAACACCATAAACCCGTTGAATCATGGGGGCCACATGGCGTTGTACGTATAGTGCCTCAGCTTGGGTGCTGTCGAATTGATGCAGGGCTTCTTCCAGCGTTGCCTGGTACTGTACCGGTGCCACATCCCGCCGGTTGGCGGGGATTTCCATCAAATCAATGGATTCCGGTAATTCGGTGCCTTCCTCGGCGGCCTGCTTCTCGGTGTCCTCAAGAAAGCGGGCCAGATCGACGGCCGGTAGCAGGGCGGTGGGGCCATTGCTGCCTTCCACCAGAAGCCATTTCGGTTCCGATTTCAGGGCTTTCTTGGCTTCTTCAAGCGTGAGCGCGCGCTCGGTTCGAAGAATATTCCGTTCCATGATGGCGCCAACCGAAACCCGCCTCAGTGCCTGGATAACGGGGGAATTCTGGTAGCTCAGGCCCTGGCTCTTGAGGATGGTCAGGAATAGCGATTTCTTGCCGAAAGCTTCGCTGGTTACCAGGCTGGCGGTAGTAATCATCAGCATGCCTGGCAGTATGATGTTCGGGTTCCGGGTGAGCTCCATCAGCGCCATCAAAGCCGCCAGTGGCGCCTGCAGCACGGCGCCCATCATCGCCCCCATACCCAGCATGGCGTAAAACCCCACCGATGAGGCAATGTCCGGGAACATCTGGGCGCCGATCAGGCCCATGGCGCCGCCCAGGGTGGCGCCCATGAAGATGGTGGGGCCGATAACACCGCTGGGCATACCCAGTCCAATGGACAATCCGGTGATGATCAGCTTGGCGCTGCCCGCGCCGATCAGTAACCAGAATCCGAGTTCACCGTGAATGGTTTCGCTCACCGTATCGTAGCCGATGCCCATGGTTTCCGGGATGACCAGGGCGAAGGGCACCATCAATAGGCCGGCTACGGCAATTCGTAGCAACACCGGGCGGTGATGGTAACGGCCCATACTGTCTACCAGTTGGATAAATCCGGCCGCTGCGATGCCGATAATAACGGCAATGGCGAGAATCCAGGGGATCTCCAGCAGTGAATTCATGGTCAGAGCCGGGACACTGAACGCCGGTTCGGTGCCATAAACCGCCTGGGTGACGATGGCAGCGCTGACCGCGGCCAGGATGATCGGAGTGAAGCCGGCAATGGTGTATTCCATCATCACCACTTCCATGGCGAAAATCACGCCGGAGATGGGAGTGTTGAAGGAGGCGGAAATGGCAGCGGCACAACCGCAGGCGACCAGCGTACGAATGCTGTTGTTGGGCAGCCGCATCCATTGCCCGAGCAGGCTGGAGAAGGCCGCGCCCAGATGGACGGCGGGCCCCTCCCGGCCGGCGGATTGCCCGGTAATGACCGTGGTAACGCCGGAAACAAACTGAACCATGGCGCTGCGGAAGGAGATGTAGCCCTGATGGTAGTTCAGCCGCTCCATGATATGAACGATGCCGACTTTGCGATCGTGCAGGGCGAGTTTGTGCAACAGCAGCCCCAGCCCCAGAGCCCCCGCCAGTGGCAGAAGACCGCGGGTGAGCAGATCCAGCTCTTCGAAACTCTCTGAGCCCTGGCCCGGCAGGAAATGCTCCAGTGGCCATTCAATAGCGAGTCGGAAAAGCAGGATCACGCCGCCGGTCACAATGCCGGACAGCAGGCCAAGAACCGCCAATTGCGGTAAGGCATCAACGCCGGAGAGCTTCCGCCGGAATACGGGGATCAGATTCTCGGTAATCTGTTGCCTGATGCTACGCATTGGCGGGGTGTTCCGGTTGGAGTGTCGGGATCATCAGCAGATTTCTGACAACATTGTAACGGCGGGCCCGCAGGCTGCAATAAGTCCTTGGTTTATCATGTTAGACTACGTGCCCTGACTTCCCAATTCTGTCCAGACCACGTTGGAGATAAGAGTGATTAAAGTAGGCATCGTCGGCGGAACCGGATACACGGGTGTAGAGCTGCTGAGAATTCTGGCTGTCCACCCGGAAGCAGAGGTTATCTGCATCACCTCGCGATCGGAAGCGGGCATGCCCGTGGCCGATATGTATCCCAACCTGCGAGGCCATTATGAGCTTGAATTCTCCGAGCCCGACGCATCGGTGCTGGCGAGCTGTGATCTGGTGTTTTTTGCCACGCCGCACGGCGTTGCCATGCGCATGGTTCCGGAATTGATGGCCTCAGGTGTTCGCGTGGTCGACCTGTCGGCGGACTTCCGCCTGAAAGATCTTGATACCTGGGCAAACTGGTATGGCATGCCCCACGAGAGTGCCGACTGGGCCGAAAAAGCAGTGTACGGCTTGCCCGAGGTGGCGCGCGAGGCCATTCGTGACGCTCAGTTGGTTGCGAATCCAGGGTGTTATCCGACAGCCGTGCAGTTGGGATTCCTGCCGTTGCTGGAAAAGGGCCTGGTCAATCCGGCAAGGCTGATAGCCGATGCCAAGTCTGGCGCCAGCGGTGCCGGCCGGCAGGGCAAGATTGGCATGCTTCACGGTGAGATAGGCGAGAGTTTCAAGGCCTACGGCGCTTCCGGGCATCGGCATTTGCCGGAAATTCGCCAGGGCCTAATGGCCGCTGCAGGGAAAGGCGTTGGTGTTACCTTTGTGCCGCATCTGATACCGATGATTCGCGGTATTGAAGCCACGCTCTATGCCGAGCTCGATAATCCTCAGGATTTTGACCGCCTTCAGGCACTGTATGAGGCGCGTTATAAAAATGAGCCGTTCGTTGATGTCATGCCGTTCGGCAGTCATCCGGAGACTCGCAGTGTTCGTGGTGCCAATCATTGCCGGATGGCATTACACCGCCAGGAAGACAGTAATATCGTGATCGTTTCATCGGTGATCGACAACCTGGTAAAAGGCGCCGCCGGCCAGGCGGTTCAGAATATGAATATTATGTTCGGCCTGGATGAAACCATGGGGCTGAACGCTCCGGCTCTGCTGCCGTGAGGTCGGGCCGTGAGTGATCCTCGAAAACCGGCGGATGAATACGTTGTTATCCGCCATCGGCCAGGTTACCGGTTACGTCGCAGCCTGATTCTGCTGGCATTTACCGTCATCGCCGCCGTGGCAGGATATGCCGCTGGGCTTGCCCAGGGAGGCTTCCGTTTCAGCTCGGCGGAGGCGTCTGCCGAGCAGCTGGTGGAGGAGGTGGAGAACCTTCGGGAGCAATACCGGGAGGCACGTCAGGGGTTGGTGAATCTCGAACGTGGGCGCGCGATCGATGAACAGGCACTGCGGGAGGCACGAAACACGATTGTCGGCCTGGAAACCCGCATCCTGGAGCTGGAGGCGGATCTTACCTTCTACCGCAATATCATGGCGCCCTCGGAAACCAGCAAGGGCCTGCAGGTAGACAGTTTTACGTTGAGCCCGGCCAGGGAGTCTGGTGTTTTCGATTTCAAAATGGTGCTGACTCAGGTTGGCAACAACAAGAGCTATATTTCGGGTCTGGTGGCCGTAAATGTCATCGGTCGTCTGGATGGCGAGAAAGAGGTGATTGCGCTGAGAGATCTGTCGGATGAGATTGATGATCTGGGCGTGAAATTCCGGTTCCGCTACTTCCAGGATGTGGAGGGCAGCCTGCGCCTGCCTGAGAGCTTTGAGCCCTATGAGATTCAGGTCGTTGCCCAGGCGGAGGGCCGCAAGGCATCCCAGGCTGAACGAACCTTTGATTGGAAAGATTTAACGGAGAATTGAGATGCTTGGCAAGAAAAAGCAGAAACCCCGCCGTTCCCCCGGCCATTTTGACACCCTGATTTCCGGCAAGACCACCGTTGAGGGCGACGTTCATTTCTCCGGTGGTCTTCACGTGGATGGCACCATCAAGGGCCGGGTTGTGGCCGAAGAAGGCTCCGATGCGGTGGTGCGTTTGTCAGAGGTGGGGGAAATCGTTGGCGACGTCGTGGCTCCCCATATCATCATCAATGGCAAGGTAAAGGGTGACGTGCATGCCTCTGCCCACCTCGAGCTGGCAGAGAAAGCGGTAGTTACCGGCAATGTCTATTACCAGTTGATTGAGATGGCCATGGGCGCCTCGGTCAACGGCAACCTGGTGCGCAAGGATGAAACCAGTGGTTTGCTGACGCATGAGCAAAAGCAGCCAGATAGTTCAATCACAGGTGAAGATGAGGACAAGTCCGAATAGTTGATTGTTTTAGTCAGGAATACCATAATTTCCTGACAGCAATATCATGCCGGAGGCAGACTTTGAGTGTAGTTCAGCAACAAATGGCCACGCCGTTGTTTTTCACCGACAACGCAGTCGCAAAGGTGCGTGAGTTGATCGAGGAGGAGGAAAATCCCGATCTCAAGTTGCGTGTCTTTGTCACAGGCGGCGGCTGCTCCGGTTTCCAGTACGGCTTCTCGTTTGATGAAAGTCAGGAAGAAGATGACACCGTCATAGAGCGGGATGGGGTCAAGCTGCTGGTGGATTCGATGAGCTATCAGTATCTGGTGGGCGCGACTATCGACTATCAGGAAGGGCTGCAGGGTTCACAGTTTGTCGTTCAGAACCCCAATGCGAGTTCGACCTGCGGTTGTGGCAGCTCATTTTCCATCTGAATCAGGGCGGATAAATTGCGCCCAGTATTCTCTCGCCCGAAGCGCCGGTGACTTCGGGCACGTTGCCCGGTAACTGAAGGATGGTTTGTCGGGCCAGCCAGGCGAACGCCACCGGCTCTACCCATTGAGGGTCAAGACCAAGATCCGCCGTGGTGTGCAGTGCGGCGGACCCAAGGCCTACCTTGAGCTCTCTCATCAGTAATCGATTGAAGGTGCCACCACCACAGGCATACACGGCCATGTCCGCATTTTCCTGTGGTAACTGCTGGAGAATGGTGGTCACGGTCAGTTGCAGCAGGGTTCTCTGCACGTCCTCGGCGGGTATCTCGTCGAAACGCTGAAGATGCGTGCGCACCCAGTCGATGTTGAAACGCTCTTTGCCCGTACTCTTCGGAGCTGGTTTGCTGAAGTAGGCGTCTGACAGCATGCTGGCAAGCAGTTCGGAATGGGTCGCGCCCTCACTGGCCATGTGGCCGTCTTCATCAAAATGCCGACCGGTCTGGTCCAGGCACCAGGCGTCCAGCAGAGCATTGGCCGGGCCGGTATCGAAGCCGACGACCGGCTTTCTCGATCCGGCCGGCAGCCAGGTGATATTGGCAATGCCGCCGAGATTCAGAATGCATCTATCCTGAGTGGCTGAGGCAAAGAGCCAGCGATGAAAAGCGGGTACCAGAGGAGCGCCCTGTCCGCCGGAGGCAATATCCCGGCTGCGGAAATCGGCAACTGTACTGATCCCCAGACGTTCGGATAGCCACGCGGCATTGCCGATCTGAAGGGAAAAGGGCGCATTGCCGGCTGGTTGGTGGCGAATGGTCTGGCCATGGCTGCCGGCGGCCCGTATCTGTTTTGGGCTAATTCCCGACTGTTTAATCAGTTGGGCACCGGCTTCCGCAAAATGCTGGCCAACCAGGGTATCCAGTTCGCCCAGCTCATCCGGGTCAGCCTGGTTGCGTGTTGCCAGCAATAACCGCTGGCGCAGCGCGTCGGTGTAGGGCAGAGAGATGGTTTCGTGGACGGCCAGGCTGTTCGTGTCGAAAGACACCAGCACCGCATCAACTGCGTCCATGCTGGTGCCTGACATCAGGCCTAGCCAGTAGTCCATGCTCAGTTGTCCGAGGCCAGAGCCAGCTGCTGATTGCTTTCGCGGAACACGTTGAACTGTGCCAGGCGCTGCTCGGTGAACTTCTGGAACCTTGCCATCTCGCTGTCCGGCACCGGCTTGGCGTCGGGGAGTTTGACCGTTCTCGAGTTTCTCGGCGCACCGTTGATCCGGAATTCGTAATGCAGGTGGGGGCCAGTCACCATGCCGGATGAGCCGACGTAGCCAATGGTTTCGCCCTGCTTGACCCGGGTACCGTTCTTGATGCCTTTGCCCAGTCGGCTCATATGGGCATAAAGCGTTGTGATATTGTCGCCATGCTGCAGTACAACCGTCCGGCCGTAGCCGCCTTTCCAGCCAGCAAACTTCACCCGGCCGCTACCGGCTGCCTTGATTGGGGTCCCCGGAGGTGCGGCGTAGTCGGTACCTTCGTGTGGGCGAACCACATCGAGAACCGGGTGGCGACGTTGCAGGTTAAAGGGCGAGGAAACGCGGGCGTTGATCGGCACTCTCAGGAAGGCCTTGCGCATGCTCTTGCCGTCGGGTGAATAGTAGTCACTTTCTCCGTTCGCATCGGTATATAACAGCGCAAGGTTATCTTCTCCCCGGTTGATAAAGCGGGCAGAGAGAATTCGGCCGGTATCAAACTTTTCGCCATCAATATAAAGCTCTTCGTAAACCACTTCGAAGCTGTCGCCTTTTCTGACATCGTATACAAAGTCGATGTCCCAGCCGAAAATGCCGGCCAGTTCCATCGTCAGGCGATCATTCAGGCCGGCGTCTCTGGCTGAGAGGTATAAAGACCCGTCGATAACGCCTGCGGCGAATGCCGGTCTGGCTTCAGGTTCGCGAACGACGGTCTCACCAAGAAAGCCATCTTCCGTGCGCGCGATTTTGAGGGACTCCAACAAAGAGCGTTGGAGTTCAATCGCAACCAGTTCGCCCTCGGAGTTCACGCCGAACCGGATATCCTCGCCGGCATAAAGGCGTTGGAGCTTGTCGGCCTCGCCGTCACCGTGAATCACCGAAAGCATCAGGCCGTCGTTAAATCCGGCTTTCCGGAACAGCGTGGAAAGCGTATCGCCAGATTTGATGGTGAATTCCTGCCACTGAATATCAGGCTCGGGTGCAACGTCTGCCTGAGCTGCCATTGGTTGGCTCTGGCTTTCAGTTGTTTCGCTTGTTGTCTCAGCCTCCGGAGCGGCGGCTTGGGTGCTGGCTTCCTGTGAGGATGCCCCGGAAATCAGGCCCTGTTCCAGGTCGACGGTGTAGCTCATCCGCTTGGCTTCAACGTCTGCACTTGGGCTCATCAGGACAGCAGCAGAGACGATCACCGTGGCGGCTGCCGCCAGGGTAATGTGTGTTTTGGGGAATGTTTTCAGCACGTGGCTCACCCGTTTTAATCGGTAATCCAGTAATTTGTACCGGCTTATTAAAGCGCCAGGTCAAGTATAGACCAACAGAGTACCGCATATAACAGAATTGCGACAGTGTCCAACATTACAGTCTAGCGGCTGCGCTGGTCGTACAAACTGTGCCGCCACTGGTATAATCCCGGGCTTTTCATGCTCTGATTGGTCGTTTTCTGAGCATTCCTACTGTACCAAGGGTGCCGGTAACTCACAGATTTCTTTTGTAGACCTCTGTAACCGGCTCCCGCTTTATTGTCACAAACGGGGTGAGGGGTTCATGGCATCAATAGATGAAGCGCTGGCGATTATCAAACGGGGTATTGATGAGCTGATTCCAGAGGAAGACCTGGTTGAAAAGCTGAAAGAAGGTCGGCCGCTGCGAGTAAAAGCCGGCTTTGACCCAACCGCGCCAGACCTGCATCTCGGCCATACGGTTCTTATAAATAAGCTTCGCCAGTTCCAGGATCTCGGGCACGAAGTTATTTTCCTGATTGGTGACTTTACCGGAATGATCGGTGACCCCACAGGAAAGAGTGCTACCCGGCCTCCGCTTACTGATGATCAGGTTCGCGAAAATGCGATTACCTATAAAGAGCAGGTGTTCAAGATTCTGGATCGCGAAAAAACCCGGGTTGTCTTCAATTCCGAGTGGATGAGCAAAATGACGGCGGCGGATATGATTCGCCTGGCTGGGCAATATACCGTTGCCCGTATGCTTGAGCGCGACGACTTTACCAAGCGCTATCGCTCCGAGCAGCCAATTGCCATTCATGAGTTCCTCTATCCTCTGGTACAGGGCTACGACTCGGTGGCGCTGGAAGCTGACATAGAGTTGGGTGGCACTGATCAGAAGTTCAATCTTCTGATGGGGCGGATTCTGCAAAAGCATTACGGCCAGAAACCGCAGGCCATCCTGACCGTCCCTATCCTTGAGGGGCTGGATGGTGTCCAGAAGATGTCCAAGTCTCTCGGTAACTATGTGGGGGTCAGCGACTCCCCGGGGGAGATGTATACCAAGCTGCTTTCCATGCCAGATGAGTTGCTGTGGCGCTACTTCGAGTTGCTCAGTTTCAGGCCGATGGCTGACATCAAGCAATTCAAAGCCGCGGTTGCCGGCGGCGAAAACCCTCAGGACTACAAGAAGGTGCTCGCTGAAGAGTTGATTACCCGCTTTCATGATGAGGAGGCCGCAAAGACGGCTCATAAGTCGGCGGGTAATCGGGTTGCTCTCGGTGCGATTCCGGACAACGTACCGGTCGTGGAGGTTTCGCTGGAAGGTCAGGGTGAGATTCCGATGCCTGCGGTTCTGCGTCTTGCCGGTCTGGTAAAGAACGGTGCTGCGGCGCGTGACGTGCTTGGGCGTGGAGCGGTTTATGTGGATGGCCAGCAGTTTGAGGGGCAGCGCATGTTTGTAGCAGGGGATGAGTGTGTCATCCAGGCGGGTAAAAAGAAGATTGCCCGGGTGATAATTGTCGAGTGATTATCGTCGCGTTTTGGCCAATCTGGAATTTTTTCAGATTGGCCGTTGACTCCTCGGCTGAGGTCTGTAGAATGCGCATCTCGCTTGAGGGGAAGGCCACTGAAAAGAGCCGAAACCCGAGCGATAACTGCTTGAAAGCGCTGAAGAAAATGTTTCAGAAAAACTTCAGAAAGCGGTTGACAGGAAGGCGGTTCAGTGTAGAATGCGCGCCTCGAAACAGGCAGTAAGCCGGAGAGTTTTTCGGCGGTTTTCGGAAACGAAAACAGCGAAAAATAAACGGTTGACAGGGCAGCGGAACGATGTAGAATGCGCGGCCTTGATTGAGCAACA